>CAYRJP010000087.1:0-6521 GCA_964424425.1 uncultured Bacteroidales bacterium
GACAAAAAAAAGATGCGTGAATTTCTTTCGCAAGAAGCCTACGAAACAGTAATTGATGCCATTGAAAACGGAACAAAAATTCCACGTAAAATAGCCGACCAGGTTTCATCGGGAATGAAAGCATGGGCTATATCAAAAGGCGTAACACATTATACACATTGGTTTCACCCGTTGACAGGTTCTACTGCCGAAAAACACGATGCATTTTTTGAACCTTCATCAAGTGATGGAGTTATTGAAAGTTTTGACGGAGCTAAATTGGTTCAGCAAGAGCCGGATGCATCAAGTTTCCCCAACGGCGGACTTCGTAATACCTTTGAAGCACGAGGATATACTGCTTGGGATCCTTCATCTCCTGCATTTATTTTTGACAAAACTCTTTGTATTCCCACAATATTTATTTCATATACAGGTGAAGCTCTCGACTATAAAACACCTTTGTTAAAATCATTGACAGTATTAAATGATGCAGCTGTTGATGTTTGCCAATATTTTGATAAAAATATTACAAAAGTAATTGCTACATTAGGTTGGGAACAAGAATATTTTCTTGTTGATACAGCTTTATATCTTGCTCGTCCCGATTTAACATTAACAGGAAGAACATTAATGGGACACGCATCGGCAAAAGACCAACAACTTGAAGACCACTATTTTGGAACTATCCCCAGCAGAGCAAGTGCTTTTATGCGAGATTTTGAATTTGAAGCATATAAATTGGGTATTCCTATTAAAACCCGCCACAACGAAGTAGCTCCAAACCAATTTGAATGTGCCCCTGTTTACGAAGAAGTAAACTTGGCTGTTGACCACAATATGCTACTTATGGATTTAATGAAAAAAGTGGCTCGCCGTCATAACTTTAAAGTTTTATTTCACGAAAAACCATTTAAAGGAGTTAACGGTTCGGGAAAACACAACAACTGGTCTTTGGCAACAAACACAGGCGTTAACTTATTAAGTCCGGGTAAAAATCCTAAATCGAATTTACAGTTTCTTACATTTATGGTAAACACCATTAAAGCTGTTTACGAACATGCCGACTTATTACGTGCAAGCATTGTTTCTGCCGGAAACGAACATCGCTTGGGAGCAGCCGAAGCTCCGCCATCAATTATTTCGGTATTTATCGGTAAATACTTAACTCAAGTTCTTGACGAAATTGAACAACGAGTTAGCGACAAGCCTATGACTCCCGATGAAAAAACAGACCTTAAACTTGATATAGGTCGTATTCCTGAAATTTTATTGGATAATACCGACCGTAACAGAACATCACCGTTTGCTTTTACAGGAAACAGATTTGAATTCAGAGCTGTAGGTTCAAATGCCAATAGTGCTGCACCAATGACATTTTTATCATTGGCAGTAGCCGACCAGTTAAAAAAATTTAAAAAAGATGTAGATAAAAAAATTGACAGCGGAATAAAAAAAGACGAAGCTATATTTCAGGTACTTAAAGATTATATTATTGCATCGAAACCAATAAGATTTGAAGGAAACGGTTACGGTCAAGAATGGATTGAAGAAGCTGAACGCAGAGGATTGACAAATATTAAATCAACTGTTAAAGCACTTGAAGCCTTTGTATCTGAAAAAACTTTAAAACTTTGTGTTGAAAATAATATTTTTACAAAAAGAGAACTTGAAGCCAGACACGAAATAAAGGTTGAATTATATATTAAAAAAATTCAGATTGAATCGCGTGTGCTTGGTGATTTATCAACAAATCATATAATACCTACTGTTTATAAGTATCAAAATCAGTTAATTGAAAATGTTAAAGGTCTAAAACAAGTGCTTGACGCAAAAGATTTTGAGCAAATTGCAGGTATTCAATTGCAAACTATTAAAGAAATAGCAGGACGAATAGCATTAATAAATATTAAAGTAAAAAATATGGTTGAGGCTCGTAAGAAAGCAAATGCATTAACAGATATCTACGAACGTGCTCGTCATTATACCGATGATGTTAAACCTTATTTGTCGGAAATAAGATATCATATTGATCACTTGGAAATGATAGTTGATAATGAGATTTGGCCTCTGCCTAAATATAGAGAACTACTATTTGCAAGATAATTTATACTCTATCTTAGAAATACTACATAAAAGCCCTGATATAAGAATATATCAGGGCTTTATTTTTATAATTTTTATTACGTATTATTATTTAATACCTAATTTCTTTTTAATATCTTTTGGTATAGCATTTTTATTAACTCCCCAGCTCATAGTTTTGTATTCTACAAAAGCTTTTGACGCATAAAAGAAACCTCCGTAATCGTTATAAGTTGTCCCCCAAGAATTTTTTACATAATAATATTTTGTATCATTTTGGTCTTTTGCTATTCCTTGTAAAACCATTCCGTGATCATCGGTTGTTTGATAATTATCAAAAGCCTTTTGACGCATTTGTTGAGTAATAGTTTTCTCAGGCATGGGTTTTTCAAAACTGTAAATAAGTTTTTTCATCTCCTTTTTATCCATCTTTTCCCACTTAAGCCTTTCTGAATCACTCATCTCTTTAATGTCGTCTTGCGGAACAACTGCTACTCCGTTTTTCGAAGAAAATCCTTTTTCACTTACATCAGCAGCCCACACAACAGCATATCCATTGTTGATAGAGTAATCAAACATTTCCATCATATCTTCCATGGGAACATTATAATAACGACTCCATGTCCAATTATCGGGAACTTCAAGCACAAATGTTTGATAAAACGGATGATGAGTATAAGATGTAAAGAAATAATAATCATCGGGGTTGATACCTACAACCTCATCAGCAAAAGTGCGAGGAGTATATTCTTTACCGTTCCACTCAAATTTTTCGGGAATTTTACCCAAATAAGCATCAAGAATACCTGTAAATCCGGAAAACCAAGCAGTTGACAATTTATGATTTCTGTTTTTAATTACTCCGTCAAGATAATCTTTCAACACTTCGTCAAGCTCACCATGAGTATGAACATCGGTTCCGTAATTAAGACCATTGTAAACTTCTTGCGGAACAGCTCCGTAATTTTTAATTACATTAAATGCATCGTTTACTGCACCACCGCCGCCAAAGTTGCAAGTTCCGTGCATACGCACATAATTCTTTGCTTTTTCTTCGTAGCTTTTACGTACAACAAACATCTCTGAAAGGTTAACATACTCTTTACCCATTCTCAACATTTCGGCTTCTATCATTCCTATTGATGAATAACTCCAACAAGTTCCCGCTCTTTGCTGGTTATCAACGGGTGAGCTTTTTACCTCTTTTACCATAGTAAATTTATAGCCTTCGGTTTTTTGTTCTTTTTCATCCTGAGCAAAAGTCAATGATGAAAAAAGAATACCGATTAATCCTAATACAAATATCTTTTTTATCATATTGTTTATTTTTAAAAAAATTTAATTGCAAAAGTAATAAAATATGCTTGTTTGCATAATATTACTGTTAACAAGCATGTTAATTTAAAAATCTAACCGGATTATTACAGATTTTTTCTTTATAATAACACTTTTTAGGGAGTCTCTTTTACATCAAGATAAAACCAAAATGTTGTTCCAAAATTAACTTTGCTGTCAACACGAAGTTCTTGACGATAAAGTTGAAGAAATTCTTTACAAATAATAATTCCGAGACCTGATTGTTTTATCTCACCATCAAGTTTTATTGTTTGCGTCTCAAATATTTTACTCATCTGTTCATCGGTCATGCCGATACCTGTGTCTTGAATAACAATTTTAATTTCACTGTCTTTTTGAATGGTTTTAATGGTAATTCTTCCTCCTAATCCCGTAAATTTAATGGCATTCGACAATAAATTTCTAATAATTGTATTAATAATATTTTTATCGATGCTTATAATGGGATTATCTGACAACTCTTCAATAATTTCAATATTTTTTTGTTTTGCCCTCTCTTTTATCAATAATATATTGCCGCGAATAATATAATTTAAAAAAACATCTTCATTTTGTGGTGTTATTTCATTATTTTGAAGTTTTATCCATTCAATAAGATTTTCGAGCAAATTCATGGCATTTGTTCCCGAATCTTTAATAAGTTGCAAATACTTAATTGTTTTTTCATCGTTTATATTTTTTGATTGTTCGGCAACTATTGATATAAAACTGTTAATTGCATTAAACGGTATTCGCATATTTGTTTCGATAACCGACAAAGCCTTTTCGTTAATTGACGATTTATGTTTTAAATCTTCATTGGCTTTTGACAAATTTTGAAAATAAACACTTATTTCCGATTCTTTTTCCGAAATAAAATTTTTCAATGTTTTTATCTGCTTATTTTTACGATAAATAATAAAAACTATTAATGTAATACTTAAAACTATCAAACATAATATAATTAATAACAGTAGATATTTCTGTCTTAACAACAAATTTTTGGAACTGTTTTTTACCGATTGTAAATTATCTTGAAGAACTTTTTTATCAAAATTATATTTGTTTGACAATTGAGAAATTTTATTTTCCAATTCTTCGTTGTGTAGCGAATCGATATAAATAACTGCTTTTTTCAATGTTATTGCTGCATTATAGTAATCTTCCTGCGAAAAATATATTTGCGAAAGCAGATAATTTACTTCATACTCCTTTTTAAACGATTTGTATTCATTAAAATATTTTTCGGCTTCAAGCAGATGTGTTTTTGCATTGTCAAATTTATCCGAATTGTAAAAATACAAAGCCAAAGCATATTTTGAATCAACAATTCCCTCTATGTCGCGTATTTTATAATAAAAACTCAAACTGTTTATATAACAAGTATATGCCCCGTTAATATTTTTTGTTTCCGTATATATTTTACCCGTATTAAGATAAGAATCAGCTACTCGTTTCAAATTATCTATTTTTTTGTTTATTTCAATGCACTCTGTAAAAGTTTCAATTGCATCAGCATAACGTTCTTGTTTTTTATAAACATTTCCGAGATAATACAAAACTTCTGCAATTTGCGATGTATCTTTTACCGTTTTATAATAATTTATACTTCTTTCTAAATTTACTCTTGCCTGATCAAGACTCTCAAGCTCATAATATATTTTACCTATACGTTTATATGAATCGGCAATACCGCTTTTCATATTAAGCGATTCTTTCAAACGCAAACTATTATAAAGATTAATAAGTGCCTTGTTATATTGCTTTTTACAATAATAAACATAACCTATATTTTCATATAAAGTTGCTATTGTGGTGCTGTCTTGTATTTTTTGTTGTAAGGTTAAACTTTTTTGAAAAAATTTTAATGCGTTGTCGTTTTTTTGCAGTTTACAATATAAAAGTCCCATATTATTATAAATATCCGACAACATCTCTTTATCATTATTCTCTTCAAAAGTTTCTATACTTTTTTTGTAATTATTTTCGGAAAGACGATATTTTTGTTTATCAAGATACAAATCGCCGATAAGTTTATATGACATTGCCGTGCCAAAATGATAATTACAATTTTGAGCCGTTTTTTCAGCTTTTAGAGCATAATCCAAAGCCAAATCAGCATCTTTATATCGGTATTGTTCCGATAATTTATTTAGTGTATTTACATAAATTGTATCATTATGAATTTTGCTGAGTTCATCTTTTAGGCTGTCAGTTATTGTTTGTGCACTTACGTGAAAAACTGATAAAATAAATAATATATAAAAATACAATTTCACCCTTTTGATAATTTTTATTAATTGTAATATACTAAAGTAAAACTTAAAAAACTATTTTTAGTGATTCTTATAATTCTATTTTTCTTCTAACAACGATAAAATCCAAACGGCATCTTCTTTCATTTTTGTATAAATAGACGATGCATATCGTTTTTTAAATTTAGTATCCCAAAACCATTTTTCGATATTTTTTTTGTGTTCAGGTTTTATCTCTTTCAATCCGCTACGGAAAAAATAATATTGAATAATAGGTATAAAATTGTGATATGCCGACAAATCTCCTGTTACTCTTATTTGACTAAAAAAGTTAAGTGTTGCAATAAGAGCTGTTTTTGTTTTGTGCCAAATATTTTTACACTGATTAGGTGTTAACCGTAATTGATACATAGTTCGAGCATCATCAAAAACATCCAGCGTAAGCGATAAAGTAAAAACTTTATTGCTGAGAACACCGAATTTTTTTACCCTTTCGGGAGTGTTAAAATTTTTTATCTCTTGTTTAAAATCAAACTTTTCAGACCAAGTTGTTGCGTGAATAAGATCAAATACCGTTAAATGTTTTCCCCCTTGATTTATACGTTCAAATATCTCAACTACATCCTCAACATTTGTCGATACCGTTTTTACTATACTTATGGGATATTGTGAAAATATTTCGTGACAAGCACGCCAGTTTTCAGCTACCGTATTATTTTTTGTTGTCGATTTTGAGATAAGGTCTTTGTAAATTTCACCGTATTGTTTGTTATCAAAAAGTTTCCACACGGGAATATTATCTTTTAGTGTCTTACTTCGCGGAATAACAAACTCTTTTCTTACGGGATTAAAGCAAATTGTTCCGTAATC
>CAYRJP010000087.1:6621-8619 GCA_964424425.1 uncultured Bacteroidales bacterium
ATTCCAATTATTTATTATCTCTATTTTTTGTTCCATAACAGACGTAAAATTGATTGATGTATATCTTGCAATTTAATTAATATCTTTTTGAAAAAAAACAGGTCTCTGTTTTTTTATAATTATACAATGATGAGTTGAAAGTCTATAAAGTCGAAAGTCAATATAGAGGGGCTAGTGTTATCTTATATTTTAATATTAAAAAAAGCCACTTCGACAAGTTCTATAATCGCCTGTCGAAGTGACCTTATAATTTTCAAATCTTAATTTTTTCTTTTTTTAAAACTCTGCGTTTTTAGGTGTTCTCGGGAACGGTATTACGTCGCGAATATTTGTCATACCGGTAACAAACAACATCATACGTTCAAATCCTAACCCGAAACCACTGTGAGGCACTGTCCCGAATTTACGTGTTTCAAGAAACCACCACATATCCTTTTGAGGTATATTAAGCTCTGCGATACGTGCTTCCAGTTTTTCAAGACTCTCTTCACGTTGCGAACCGCCGATAATTTCACCTATTCCCGGAAACAGAACATCCATTGCACGAACAGTTTTACCGTCGTCGTTTTGCTTCATATAGAATGCTTTAATATCTTTCGGATAATCGGTAAGAATAACAGGTTTTTTAAAGTGCTTTTCTACCAAATAACGCTCGTGCTCACTCTGTAAGTCAATTCCCCACTCCACAGGATATTGGAACTGTTTTTTCTTTGCAGGTTTAGAATTTTTCAAAATATCAATAGCTTCGGTATAAGCTAATCTTACAAAATCGTTTTTAAGAATAAATTCAAGTTTTTCAATCAACGGCATATCCGAACGCTGATTTTGCGGTTTTGTTTTTTCCTCATCAATCAAGCGTTTTTCCAAAAATTCAAGATCGCTGCGACAATTGTCAAGAGCATATTTTACTAGATATTTAAGCATCTCTTCCGCCAAATCCATATTGTCTTCAATCTCATAAAAAGCCATTTCCGGCTCTATCATCCAAAATTCGGCAAGATGTCGCGAAGTGTTTGAATTCTCTGCTCTGAATGTAGGCCCGAATGTATAAATCTCACCCAAAGCTAATGCTGCTAACTCTCCCTCTAATTGTCCCGATACGGTAAGATTGGTTTCTTTACCAAAGAAATCCTCTTTATAGTCAACTTTTCCTTCTTCGTTTTTCGGAGGGTTATCAAGGTTAAGAGTTGTTACCTGAAACATCTCTCCTGCACCTTCAGCATCCGAACCTGTAATAATGGGTGAGTGCATATAATAAAATCCTTTGTCGTTAAAAAACTTATGAATAGCATACGCCATTGCATGACGAATACGAAATACTGCACTAAAAGTATTTGTTCGAAAACGTAAATGTGCCTTTTCACGCAAAAATTCAAGAGTATGACGCTTAGGCTGCAATGGATACTCGTCGGGATTTGCTTCGCCTATAACTTCAATTGTATCGGCAATTATCTCAACATTCTGCCCCGAACCCTTACTTTCTGTTAACTCTCCAATTACCGCAAGTGAAGCTCCTGTATGTATTCTATCTAATATAGAGTCGTCTATTTTTTCTCTGTCGGCAACAATCTGAACATTATGAATAACCGAACCGTCGTTCAGTGCAATAAAAGCAACATTTTTACTGCCTCTTTTGGTTCTTACCCAACCTTTTACACACACCTTACTGCCAAAATCAGTAAGTTTCAATACATCTGCAATTTTTGTTCTTTTAATATTATTCATATCTTTTGTTATTATTTTGTATTCGTTTTTTATATCATTTTTTATACACGAATTGCAAAAATAATAAATAACAGTTAGTTACAAACAATTATTTATAAGTAATATTTGATATGAAAATATTTTTATAACCCAAGTTTCATATATAATACCACTTCGACAAGCTCAGTAACCGCTAATCATCATAATAATATATGAGTTATTGAAAACCTCTAACTTGCCAAAACTAAAATAAAAGAATTTTAAATCTTTCTATTAAAATAACATCAGACTTAC
>CAYRJP010000088.1:0-5327 GCA_964424425.1 uncultured Bacteroidales bacterium
CTTAATGTTTAGGAAATTGAATATTGAGCGTAGCGAAAGTTCTTATATTTTCTCAAATGTTTTATATGGTTAAATAAAAAAATAAAAAAAATGAAAACAAAAATTATTATTTCAATATTAACAGTGTTTATTTTTACTTCTTGCAATAATGCAGGCAGTAAGCATACAGAAGAGGAACACGAACATCATCACAATGAGGGTGTTGTTACTTTAAACAAAAAACAACAAGAAGCCTTGGATTTAAAACTCGGCACTTTTGCAATGCGAAATCTTACCACAGTGGTAAAACTAAACGGTAATCTTGCCGTATCGCCTGCCGGCAGTGCCGAAGTAACAGCATATATCGGCGGAAATGTTAAGGCAATAAAAGTATTCTTTGGCGATAAGGTTAAAAAAAATCAGGTGCTGGCAACCCTCGAACATCCCGACTATATTGAGTTGCAAGAGCAATTTGCCGAAGTGGCAAATAAACTTGAATTTTTACAAAAAGAGTATAACAGACAAAAGCAACTCTATGAAAATAAAGTGGGAGCAGGGCGTGATTATCAAAAGGTAAAATCGGAATTCAACACGGTAAAGGTGAAATACTCGGGGTTGAAATCACGGTTGCAGTTACTTAATATTTCACCTGACAAGGTGTTGAAAGGTGAAATTTCAAATACGGTAAATATACTTTCTCCGATTGACGGATTTGTAAACGCCATATTTATAAAAATAGGAACTTACGTAGAAGCAAAGGACAAGATGTTTGAAATTACCGATAACAAAGGTGTTCATGCCGATTTTTTGGTTTACGAAAAAGATGTGCATCTGTTAAAGACAGGTCAGAAAGTTCATTTTACCGTATCCAATCGCCCGAATCAAGAGTTTACGGCTACGGTTTTTGCCATAGGAAAAGAGTTTGAGTCTAACACCAGAGCAGTTCATATTCACGCAAAAATCAACGAAAACATCGAAGGACTTATCCCCGGAATGTATATCAGCGGGCATTTGCATGCCGATAGTTATTTGACTAAAACCCTACCTGTTGATGCTGTAGTTACGGAAGGAACTAAGTCGTATATTTTTGTAAAAAAAGATTTGTATCATAATCATGAAAGTGAACAACACGAACATGCGGAAGAGCATGGCAGTAGTGACGAGCATCATCACGAAAGTGAAGAGATTGAGGATAATGAAAGTATGACTTTTGTGCCTGTTGAGGTTATTACCGGCAAAAAAGACGACGGATATATTGAGGTGAGTTTGATTGATTCGTTGCCCGACGATGCAAAAATAGTATTAAATGCGGCTTATTATCTTTTAGCAGACATGAAAAAAGAGGAGACTGAGCATAATCATTAATAGAATAAGAAGGCTTTTCTGTTATTTAATCGGAAAGCCTTCTTATAAAAAAATTATTTTAAAATAACATTCGACAGCGACATTAACGAATTACTGAATTTAAGTCCGAAAGCAGCGGCATTCGATTGGCTAATCTCAAATTTAAGTTTTCCTCCACGTATGACAAAATTAATCATAGCACCTTTTTTTATGGCTCCTTCGGCATTTGTAATTATTAAAGAATTTTTACCGTTAAGTTTTTGTTTTACCGTTTCGGCATGTTTTGAAAAACTCTGTTTATTTGAAAAAAACAATATCTGACAATCAGTAATATCATCAACTTTTTTAAATGATTTAATAATAATATTTTGATATCCGAATTTTTTACCTGCTGATTGTTGTTGTAAAAATTTAGTTATTTCACTATCATTTACCACTCCTACTACAAAATCACCTTTTGTGGCAGCATCAGTCCAATTGACATATCTAATAAAATTAAGCGTAAACATTGATTTGTATTTGGCAAGTTGAGAGTTTTGCGAAAAGCTGTTTATGCTTAATAAAATTAATAGTATGGTTATTATTTTTCTCATAATGTGTAAAATTTCAGACCTGTTATTTTAATAATACTTATACTTTAGAAAATTGATTTTATTAATAATTTTCTTGTATAATAAATGCGTCAGCCAAAATACAAAGCTAAATCCATTTTAATTAAAAAACAAATGTCGTTTATCAATATTTGATTCAATAAATAGAAGTATATTTGCATAAAATTTTTGATAATGGGACAGTCAAATTTTATTGATTACGTAAAAATATTTGTACGAAGCGGTAGCGGCGGAACAGGTTCTGCTCATATGCGACGCGAAAAATATATACCCAAGGGTGGCCCCGATGGTGGTGACGGCGGACGCGGCGGACATATTATTATAAAAGGAAATGAGCAATTGTGGACATTATTGCATTTAAAATATAAACGTCATGTGTTTGCAGGTAATGGTGCACCGGGAGCGGGAGCTTTAAAAACAGGTGCCGACGGAGAAGATGTTATTATTGAAGTGCCATTGGGAACTGTTGCCAAAGATGCTGAAACTTTTGAGCAGATGTTTGAAATTACCGAACATAATCAAGAAGTTATTTTGCTTAAAGGCGGACGCGGAGGTTTAGGGAACAACAATTTTAAAACGTCAACAAATCAAACTCCGCGATATGCTCAGCCGGGCGAAGATTCCAAAGAAGGTTGGTTTGTGCTTGAACTGAAAGTTCTTGCTGATGTAGGACTTGTGGGTTTTCCCAATGCCGGAAAATCAACGTTACTTTCGGTTGTGTCGGCGGCTAAGCCTAAAATTGCCGATTATGCCTTTACTACTCTTGTGCCTAACTTGGGAATAGTATCTTACCGTGACCACAAGTCGTTTGTAATGGCTGATATTCCCGGAATTATCGAAGGTGCTCACGAAGGTAAAGGGTTGGGGCTGAGGTTTTTACGACATATAGAAAGAAATTCGGTTTTGTTGTTTCTTATTCCTGCCGACAGCGACGATATTGCAAAAGAATACAATGTGCTTGTCAGCGAACTAAAACTTTATAATCCCGAATTGCTCGATAAACGAAGAATACTTGCAATATCAAAATCGGATATGCTTGATGATGAACTGAAAGATGAAATTGAAAAAGAGTTGCCCAAAGATATCCCTTATGTGTTTATATCGTCGGTTGCTCAAACAGGCTTACAAGAGCTGAAAGATATTATTTGGAAATGTTTAAATGAATAATAATTAATACATTCTGTGAAAAAAGTTTTATCATACATACTTTTATTTGTTTTTATATTTATAATTAATGGTTATTCGGTTTGGCTGAAACATTTGCAACACCAAATTAAGCATGAAGCAGAACTGAAAATCAAAAAAGGAATAAAAGAAAAAGATATTGATGTGTTAACTTTTTCTTTGTCAGAATATTATAATATAAAATGGACAAAAAAATATAAAGAGTTTACGTTAAACGGCAAGATGTATGATGTTGTAAAAATAAAAACAAAAGGCAGTAAAAAATATATTTATTGTATTAACGATATTAAAGAAAAACAGCTTATCGCAAGGCTGACAAGACACAACAGACGGCGAAACAAAATACTGAATATTTTAAAAAAAATAACGGCAAATAAATATCTGTCATCGTTGGTGTCACATAATCAATTAAATAATGAAACAACTGTTTGTTTCGGTATTTACAATCGCCGTTTTAATTCAATAGATATTGATGTTTATTCGCCTCCGCCTGAAAATATCCTTTCTTAATAAACCCGATTTATACAGCAGGAACTATATAATAGTTTAGGGGTTAAATTCAATTACATAACATTTTAATTCTGCAACTGTCAATATTTACGACTGATAGTTACGGCGTAAGTTTTATTTAAAGACTATTATTTTTATTATTATAAATGTCTTTAAATAAGTAATTTATGCTGCAATCTAAAAACACGTAATAAGTTTTGTGGACTTGAAATAACAAGAACTTAGAGTAAAATTGCAAGCAATTTTTCAATGGGTGTGTTATGTTTTTTCAATATATTTTAAAACACAAATAAAAATGAAACGAATAATTTATATAATATCACTTTTAATAATAAGTAACTTTGTGTCGGCAAGTATAATGCCCGATACGGTAAAAATTGACGAAGTAGTTATTAAAGCAACTCGAATGCCTGTTGCTTTAAAAATAACACCTGCGGCAGTGTCGTTGGTTACGTCGAAAACATTAAAGGCAATGCCCAAAACTGTGGGAGTCGAAGAGGCTTTACGACTTGTGCCGGGTGTAAGAATTGATAATCAACACAACGGAGAGCGTGTTCATATTTCTATTCGCGGACAAGGAATTTTAACCGAACGCGGTGTGCGTGGAATAGGTATTATGCTTGACGGCATTCCTGTTAACGACCCGTCGGGGTTTGCTCCCGATTTGTATGATGTCGATTGGGCAACAGTGAGTAAGATAGAAGTTCTGCGTGGTGCTTCTGCCGGATTATACGGGAGCTGTGGAGCTGCGGGAATGTTAAATATAACAACTACCGATGGAGGAAATAAACCTATCGGAGGAACATTCAGCCAGAGTGTAGGTTCTCACGGTTTTTACAAAACACTATTTCAGCTCGACGGCAGCAAACAACCGCTTGATTACAGAATCGGTTATTCTCGCACAGGCGGTAACGGCTATCGCGACCATCAAGCATTTTGGAGTAACAAATTGTATGAAAAAGTAAACTTTCATCCGTCGGAAAAGTTGTTGCTTACGCAGATAATATCGCATACCGATTATTTTCATCAAAATCCCGAAGGACTTAATTTACAGCAGCTTGATAATCCAAAGCAGGCAAATCCCGATGCTTGTCCGTTTAATGAATATCAAAAAACAAACAGAACAACATTAGGCTTGACCGGAAATTATAAGTTTAACGATATTCATAGTTTGCAAATGTATTCGTATTATCGCGTTTGGAATTATAAAGAAACAAGCAACCGCTGTGCTGAATATCGTAATTATACCGACCCGGGAGCAGGTTTGCAATACAATGTAAATTTACATACGGGTAAAATTAAGCATCACGTAAGTGCAGGTATCGATTTAAAATGGCAAACAATAAAAGTATATAAGTTGAAAAGTGCGGCAAATCCCGACAGGCAAGAGAGCATTGACGAAACAAATATTGAAACCGATACTTTGCTTGCAAATCAGATAATTTTACAGAGTAGTGCAGGGGTATTTGCTTTTTACCGTTTTGAGTTGGGTAAGCTGAATATTATTGCAAATGCACGTTACGATAATATTAAAAACGAACTTACCGATAAAATGATGTGGATTGATACGGCTACCACTTCTATGAACTTTGAACAACCATCGTTTAAGGCGGGAGCAAGCTACAATTTTTCGGATGCAGTAACTGTTTTTGCAAATTACAGCAACGGTTTTATGCCGCCGTCAACAGAGGAGCTTGC
>CAYRJP010000088.1:5427-8531 GCA_964424425.1 uncultured Bacteroidales bacterium
GCGTTTTTTGCAGTTGATATTTTAAAAAATCTGAATCTGCAAGTTGCCTATACTTTTGCCGATTACAGATACACTTCGTCGCAAATTGACCCTGTTTACACCGATACTAATTATGTGCTTACAACTCCGCCCGAAGACGGTCAATATTTGCCCAATTCTCCCAAGCATCAATTGTATGCCGAGTTAAATTATCGTATAAATAAAAATTTCAATATTACGCTTGGAACCGAATATCAATCGGAATGGGCAATATATACCGATGCAAAGGCTTACAACGGAGAGCTGGATCCTGCAATTTACAAAAATTGGCAAAGCGGATTTAACTTGTATAATGCCCAAGCAGCTTACAATTGGAAATATAAAAAGATAAACGGAGTATTGAGTTTGTCGGCACGTAACTTTACCGGCACAAGTTATATGGCATTTACCGAACCCGACCCCGATGGCAATTCGTATCAACCTGCTCCTAAGCAAGAGTTTTTTGTGAATTTAAAAATCAGATTTTAAATTATACTTAAAAACCTAACAGGTTTTCAAAACCTGTTAGGTTTAAAATTACATCGGGTCAACATCTATAACTATAATTGTGGTTTTATACTCTTTTTTAGAGTTTACATTTTCAATGATTTGCTCAATTTGTCGTTTGGTTTTAGCAATATGATTTGTTTTTTTTATTTTAATCATAATGTTTTTAATAAAATAATTTTGTATTCGAACAATCGGCGGAGTGGTAGGTCCTAAAATTTTACAATCGCCAATATTTTTTAACAATCCGGCAAGTTCATAACTGATATTGTTCAGAATATTTTTATCGCGATGTTTTAACGTAAGTTTAATCAACCGGCTAAACGGCGGATAAAAAAATTGTCGCCGCTCGTTAAGTTGATGATTAAACATCAGTTCGTAATTGTTATTAATAACCTGATTTATAATTACATTTTCGGTATCGAATGTTTGAATAATAACTTTTCCCTGTTTGTTTTTTCTGCCTGCTCTGCCGCTAACTTGTGCCATTAGCTGATAGCTGCGTTCATAAGCTCTAAAATCGGGGAAGCGGAGCATTGAGTCGGCACTTAAAATTCCCACTACACTCACATGGTCAAAGTCGAGACCTTTTGATACCATTTGTGTTCCTATCAAAATATCAATGTTATGTTCCTGAAAGTCGTTGATAATAACTTCGTGTCCGTATTTTCCGCGAGAGGTATCAATATCGAGGCGGGCAACTTTTGCTTCGGGAAATATTATTGCTATTTCGTCTTCTACCTTTTCGGTGCCGAATCCTTTTGTTTCCATAGCCGGCTGATGACATACCGAACAGCGATAAACGCTATCAATGCTGTATCCGCAATAGTGACAAATCAGTTTGTTTATTTTTTTGTGATAAGTAAGGCTCACATCGCACCATTTACATTTAGGCACCCATCCACATTCGGTGCATTCAAGAAAAGGACTGAATCCGCGTCGGTTCTGAAAAAGAATAATTTGCTCGTTATTATTTAAAGCATCTTCAATATTGTCGATAAGCATTGGTGTAAAATGCGACAGCATCTGCTTTTTATTGTGAGCTTTTTTCAGGTCGGCAACCATTATTTTAGGCAATTTAATGTTTTTGTGTCGTTGAAAAAGTTCAACAAGTGCATATCTACCTGTTTTTGCATTGTAATAACTCTCTATTGATGGTGTTGCCGTGCCCAGCAATACTTTTGCTTTGTGGATAACGGACAAAACCACAGCCAAATCGCGGGCATTGTATCGTGGCGAAGGGTCAAATTGTTTGTAGGTATTTTCGTGTTCTTCATCAATAATTATTAATCCTAGATTAGCAAAAGGCAAAAATACCGATGAACGCACTCCCAAAATAATTTGATACGACTCTTCTTTGGCATCAATTAAGTTGTTCCATATCTCTACACGCTCGGCATCGGAAAATTTTGAATGGTAAACTCCCACTTTTTTGCCGAAAACGGCTTTTAGTCTTAAAATAATTTGCGAAGTGAGAGCTATTTCGGGCAGTAGGTATAAAACCTGTTTTTTGTTTTTCAGAGCATCTTCAATAAGATGTATGTAAATTTCGGTTTTACCGCTTGATGTTACGCCATGTAGCAAAACAACATCTTTTTGTTTAAAAGCGGTGTTAATTTCCGTAAATGCTTTTTGTTGATTTTCGTTAAGTTGTTTTTTTTCTGTAATATCGGTTGGCACGTCCGATAGTCGCGAAATATCAACTTCAATCTCTTTAAGTATATTTTTTACGGTAAGAGCTTTTAGTATTGCCGGTGATGCTCCCGATATTTCCAATAGTTTTTGTTTGGTAATCTGCTTTTGCTTTAAAGCATCATCAATACCCAAATATTCAATAAATTTTAGAAACAGTTTTTGTTGTTTGTGAGCTTTTTTTAGTAATTCGGCAGATTTATGTATTTTTTCTTTTGTGTTAATCCTTTTGGCAAGATGTATCTTTTTTATTGTTTTGGCTTTATAGCCTGTTTTCAGATGCTCTTGAATAACAACAATACCTCTGTTTTGTAGTTTTTTTAAAACTGCAACGGGATTTTTAATATCACACTTTTTTATTATTTCGTTTACGGTTAAAATATTTTCGCGTGTTAAAGCATCAACAATAAGCTGCTCCTTTGGCGATAGTTCAATATCAGTGTCAACATCATCCGAAATTATAACTTTTGTTTCGCTTTCGAGTCGCAAACCTGCCGGCAGCGATGCTTTGTAAAAGTCGCCGATACTACACATATAATAATCGGCTCCCCATTCCCACAATCTAATTTGATATTTATTTACTATCGGATAGTTGTCAAGAATATCCAATACGGGCTTTGTTTCGTAATCTTGCGGTTTATTATTATGAATTTTAAAAACAACTGCCGTATATATTTTTTTTGCTCCGAATTGGACAAGAATTCTCTTTCCCGGCTTTATTTTAGCGGTAAATTCTTCGGGAACTTCATAAGTAAAAAAGCCCCTTACGGGAAGGGGCAAAACAGCATCAATATATGTTTTTTGTTTTGTCAAAACTATTGTAATTTTATTACAAATTTACATTAAAACAGTCAATACACAAACTGTTTAGGGAAATTTAAACTAGA
>CAYRJP010000089.1:0-1921 GCA_964424425.1 uncultured Bacteroidales bacterium
TTTTATATAATTTATAAATTCTTAATTAACTTATTTTATGATGCAGGTAGCTTAAACACTACATAATGTTTTAATTTAGGAACAATACTCATTACCGGAATTTTTGCATTTTTAATAATATCCTGAGCAAACGAGCCTAAAAATGATGAAATAATTTCAAGTTGCTGATGGGTTGTAATTAAAACTATATCACCTTGTTTTTCTTCAATATAATTAAGCACTCCATCAACTCTATCCGAAACTTTAAGCAGACTAGCCGAGACATTTATATCATGCTTTTTAATATAATCGACAACTATTTTTTGTTGCGATTCCAACTTACCTATAATTGCATCATCACTAATAGTATAAGCAGATACTATAAATATTTCGGCGTTAAAATCTTTGGCAAGTTGCACTGCATTTTTTACTTTTTCGGTTGTCTCTTTTGTAACATCAAGTGGAACAATTATCCGTTTAATCTCTGTTTTAGGTTCTTGTTTAAGAGTAATTACCGGACATTTTGCTTCGGAAACAACTCTAAGAGCATTTGTTCCGATAATTCTTTTTTTGATATTATCGGCAGTGCTTGTTCCCATAACAATAGCCGAAATATTAAGTTCTTCGGCTGTTTGCAAAATAGTTTCACACAATCTGCCTTTTTTTATAATACAGTTTACTTTATATTTTGAAAAATCAATATGTTTTTTTGCGAAATTTTCAAGATGTTTTTTGATTTTATCAATTAAAGAGTTTCTCTCTTCTTCGTTAAAAGATTCAGACCATATAGGATCAACTCCTTTAATTACATTTAATATTGTTACTTCACTGTTGTCTGCATTATTTAACATTTTTGCAGCCATCTGCAATCCATAAACCGATTTTTCCGAATAATCAACGGGAATAAGCAAATGTCTTGTTGTTGTATCCATAATTCTTATATTTTAAATTCTGAGATATACAAAAATAAAATTTAATTAATATTATAACTTAATTATTCTAAATTAATTATTAAAGATATGGATATTTTTACTAACAATAATACTATTATTCTTATCTTTTAAGTTATTTTTACAAAAAAAACGTTATTACAGAAAAATAAATTTGCTATGAGAAGAATACCCGAATCGGAATTGATAATAAATAAAGACGGAAGTGCTTTTCACTTACACTTATTACCCGAAGATATTGCCAAAACCATAATTTTAGTAGGCGACCAAAATAGAGTTGAAATTGTTGCTAGTTTTTTTGATACGGTTGAGTTAAAAAAACAAAATAGAGAATTTAATACTTGCACAGGCATTTATAAAGGTAAAAGAATAACTGTTACTTCCACCGGTATAGGCACCGATAATATTGATATTGTTGTAAATGAGTTTGATGCTCTTGCAAATATTGATTTCAAAACAAGAACAGTAAAAGATACTTTAAAAAGTTTAAACTTTATAAGAATAGGAACAAGTGGTGCTTTGCAAGAAGATATTCCTGTTGATACTCCGGTGATAAGCGAAATGGCAATAGGATTCGATGGCCTTTTGAATTTTTATGCTAACCGCAATAAAATCAGCAATGCCGATATTGAAACTTCTTTTAAAAAACATTTAAATTGGAATAAACAACTTACTTCTCCGTATTTTGTTGATGCTTCGTCGGAATTATTACAAAAAATAGGTTTCGATATGCGAAAAGGCATGACTATATCGGCACCCGGATTTTACGGTCCACAAGGTCGAGTATTGCGTCTGCCTATTCAAGACCCCGATATTAACGATAAAATAACATCGTTTGATTATATGGGTAAAAAAATTACAAACTACGAAATGGAATGTTCAGCAATTTACGGACTCTCTAAACTATTAGGTCATAATGCAGTAACCGTTTGCGATATTATTGCTAACCGCATAAGAAAAGATTACAGCAAAAATTATAAAATATCAATGAA
>CAYRJP010000089.1:2021-8531 GCA_964424425.1 uncultured Bacteroidales bacterium
AAACATTATGAAAGAACAAGATATAGCAATATTATTAAAACTGCTTGAAGACTCTGATACAGAAGTTATTACTACTGTAAAAAATAAACTTATTGAATACGGTGAATCGGCTGCTCCGTATCTTAAAAAAGCATATGATGCTTGTGAAGAAATTACTATACAACACCATATTGAAGATATTATTCTAAATATTAAAAAGAATAAAATTAAAACTGACCTTAAAGATTGGAGTTTACATTCTTCCGGATATAATTTATTGGATGGTTTATTTATTATTTCTCAATTTCAATATCCCGATTATGATTTTAATCCGACAAAAAAATTTATTGATGCTATAAAAAAAGATATTTGGCTTGAACTGAATGATGATTTAACAGCACTGGAAAAAATAAAAATTATAAATCACATACTTTTTGATATTTATAATTTATCAATATCACAATTAAACAACAGCCAATATTTTTTTATAAACAGTATATTTGAAAATAAAAAAGCAATATCTACATTATTCACTATTTTTTATGCTGCCATTTGTCAACAATTTAACTTACCTGTTTATGGAGTTATTATGCCTGATAATTTTATTTTATGCTACAATAATACTATTCAGAATGATTTCGAAAATTTTAACAGTGAAGTATTATTTTATATTAATCCCGCAAATAAAGGTATTGTTTTCGGGAAAGATGAAATTGATAATTACTTGAAAAAGCATAATATAGATTTAAATCCCGCCTATTTTTCACCTATTGAAAACAGACTTTCAATAATAAACCTTTTAGAAAATATAATAATATTTTGCCATATTCGAAAAGAGAAAACAAAAATTAAAGAATTTAGTTCGTTATTAAAAAATATTTATATTTGATGCGTGAATATTTATAATATGTTCTATAATAAAAATTAATATAAAAATGACTGATAAAAACGAAACAAACAAACAAACATCTGAAGAAATTGATTTACTTGAGCTTTTTTCAAAAATAGGAAATTGGTTTAGTAAATTAGTTTCAAGACTTTTTGATATAATAATAAAGATACTTTATTTTTTTGTAAGAAATGCAGTATGGCTTGTTATGTTTGGTATAATTGGTGCAGTTACCGGTTTTGTAATGCACAAAACTTCAAAATTATTTTACAAAAGCGAATTAATCGGGTTTTCTCACACAATAGACAATATTGAAGTAATAAGAAAAGTAAATAATTGGAATTATAAATCATCATTCACACAAAAAGAACTTAATAATATAAGAACCATAGGAGCAACCTATTTGTTAGACATAAATGATGACGGCATATGGGATGTTATAGAAGATATTAAAGACATAAAAAATGAAATAAGAGATACAAATATACTTAGACAACGAATTTACGGTAATTTTTGTGTTATAGTAGAAGTATATGATACAACTTTAATTCCTAAAATCAGAACACAACTATTTAATTATCTTGAAAACACAAAAAGAATAAAAAATTTAAACAAAATACGCATTGCTCAACAAAAAGCACTTATTTCAAAAATACAAAAAGAGATAGCAGACTTAGACAGCTTAAAAAAAGTTGAATACTTTAAAAAGAAACAATTTACAGCTCAAATGGGTGAAATGCTTTTAATAGGAGAACATCAACCTAATTTATACTATAACGAAATATTGGAATTAGTTGATAAACAACAAGAAGTAGAAAAAGAACTGTTTCTTTTTCCCGACCCTTTTGAAATTATACTTGATTTTTCCGTTCCCAGCAAAGAAGTAAACAATATTAATAATCTAATTATCAAATATTCAATAATCTCTATTATTATAGGATTCTTTATTATCTTATACTTTGATAGACGAAAATATTTTATTAATTATGTAAAAGACGCATACGAAGAGAAAGAAAAATAAAAAAATCACAAGTCAAAAGTGTCGGAACATCCGGCACTTTTTTGTTTTCTTACAATCTCCATTAGTGAGAAAACAGATTTTACAGAAGGTATTTTAATAAACCTTCGTAAAGGGAAAAGTATATAAAATAAGATATTGTAAGGTTGTTTTATTTTACAATTCAAATAAAGCGACAGCTTATAAAACCCGAATTTTGAAATTAAAAATTGTTGAATATTTGTTTCGTGCATAAGGCTTCGATAACCATCACTTAAATAATTTACTATTTCTTTTTTCAGATACGTTTCGGATAAAATATGAATAAGTGCATACGATGCATATTGCTTATTGTATTCGGGTAAAATTCTTATTTCAGATATGTTTGCTTCAACATTACCGTAAACAAATATTACCGAATAACCTACTAATTTATCAACATTAAAAACTCCGTATAAATGAATAATATCACTAAAATCGGAATAAACCGATATTTTACGCAAATAATCTTCTTTACTTTCAGAAATTACTCCATAATATTTAATAATTTTTGAATATATTACATATCCGTATTTATAAAGTTCTTCTGCCGAAATTCTTTTTATGCTATTTGATGAAAGTCCCTTTTTTATCTGATTTCGCACCTTTGATTTCGGATAGTCTTTTATTTCATAATGGTCTGATTTTACCACAGCATACCAATCGTGATTATCCGGTAAATTATTATTTTTATACGACCACCATACAAGTTTTCCCGATAATTCGGAAAAAATATTCTTTATATTCGGCTCAACACATGGTTTTTCACTAACAACAGGTCCGAGCGGCACAACAATTTGTCCGTATTCTCGCAAAAGCAAATCACCGTAACGCAAATATTTTATATTTTGCCTTTGTAATAACTGTTCAAACCTGTCTGTGAAATTCATATAAATTGTAATTATTTTTTTAAAATAAAAAATCCTATTAACGACCCTGTTCCGTATGAAAAATGCAAAATAACAAAAGCAGCAAACAGATACAACGGATTTTGTTTTTTTATATTTTTAAAGGCAATTACTCCTATCAATAATGTATATAAACCGGCTGATAATAATGCCGGCAGATAAAATATATTACCAAACAACAATCCGGCAATCACAGGTAATAAAAGAGATAAAACAAATATTGCAGGAACATAATGCCTTATCCGCAACGAACTGAATTGCTTGGTTATAAAAACTGTTTTTGTTATCCACAATCCATTGTCGTAATTATTCTTAGCCAACTTAGTAAAGGATTCACGGGCAAAATATGTTACTTTAAGTTGTGGATTAAGCCATATTTTATAACCACTGTTAATTATTCGACTCGAAAGCTCAATGTCGTGATTTCGTATAAGTTTTTCGTTGTATAGTCCCACTTTATCAAATATGCTTTTTTTGTATAACCCGAAAGGCACAGTATCAACTTGCATTAATTTATCTGCTCCTACCCGAAAAGTTGAATTACCTACTCCAAATTTATGTGTTAAAACAAATTTAATAGCTTTGGTTTTCGGAGTGCTGTTTTTAACTTCCGTTTTAATACCACCACCAACAACATCTATATCAGGACGTTGTATTAAATTATATAAATTTTCTAAATATCCTGCCGGATAAACGGCATGAGCACCGGCAATTAAAATATAATTACCTGCTGCATTTTTAATACCTATATTAAGAGCAAACGGCGTTTTTTGGTTAGGATTATTTATCAACTTTATTGCTTGATACTTTTGTTGCATCTGCTTTACAATAGAAATTGTATTATCAGTGCTGCCTCCGTCAACAATCAAAATCTCAATATCTTCAATATCAAATCCGTTATTAATCAATGACAATGCACAATCTTGAATATATTTTTCTTCGTTATATGCAGGTATTACTATACTTATTTCCATTTTAATTTATTAATTAAACCATTAAGTTTTTTTTGAAACATTAAGCAGTTAAAAAAATTAAGATTTACTTTATCCACAAATGACACTAATTGATACTAATTTATTTATCTATTTCGTTGCAAGTTCGGCTTCGATAAACTCAGCCTCCGTAATAACTTTCAACTTTATAAATTTTTAATTTTCAGCTCATTATCGCATTAAATTATTATACAATTGTATCAATTTTTTCTCTTGTGTTTTCCAATTCCATTTTTCTTGTGTCAATCGTTTCCCGTTCTCTGACATTTTCAATAATAAGCCTCTGTTTTTCAATAAATTAATAATTTTACTTATATCTTTTTCAATATTATTAATATCAACACAAATACCTGTTTGAGTATTTTCAACATAATCAATCAGTAAATCAAAACTATTAGTAACAACAGGTAAACCGTGTTGCATATACTCAAAAACTTTTGTGGGCAATGCCTCTTTATATCTCAAAAAAGGTGTTAAAAGCGAAATTCCCACATCGGCTTTGGCAAGATAATTCGGTATTTCCGCCGCATCAACAAAACCATGTAATTTTATATTATCTGTAAGATTCTCTTTTTTTATAAAATCTCTGATTTTCTCGTTTAACGACTGCGGGCGAACAAAACCAATTATGTCAAAAGTAAAATCTACACCTTTATATTTTAAATATTTGGCAATATTCAGCATTTCAAATATTCCGCGATATTCGTGAACTACACCCGCATAAACCAAACGAAACTGCTGTGAATCAAAAGTTTTATCCACTATATTCTTCTTCAAAGGCAAAGGGAAATTTAAAACAACAGTGCTTTTTCTTGCAGGATAATATTTTTTGTATGTCTCTTCGGACAATGCCAAAACAAGCCTGTTGTAAAACGGCAAAAGCATTTTTTCATACGCATAATACAACCAATACAAAGATTTACGCAACCAAGGTTTCAGATATTGTTTATCCAAAATTGTAAGCCTTACATTTTCATGAATATCGTAAATTACTTTTTTACCCGACAATCGCAACATTGCACCACAAAGCATTAATTCAGGGTCGTGAAAATGATAAACTCGTGCATTCTGACGCATTGCCGCCATATACATTTTAAATGTTGCAAAAATCATTCTCATCAAACGCGACTTCGGTAAAATTACCGATTCAATAGTTACACCGTCAATATTACGTGATTGTGTATTTGCGGCAAGTAAAGTTACATTGTATCCGGCTGCCACTAACGATTTACACTCTTTATGAAAAATGCGAATATCAGTTGCCGGATGCACCGATGTTAAGTGACATACTCTTTTATTTTTAATCATTTATTTGTCTGTTTTCTTAATATTTGCCTCATATTTTATAATTAAAAAAATATTCAGCATAGCTGCAACAGTATAACTCACAACCTCAATAAATACATAAAACTTTAAAAAATCAATAATCGTATTAAATTTTAAAAAATATAATAGCAGAATTAAGATAAAATAAAACATCTGCCATACCGATAAAATACCTATTTTTTCGAAAACCGTAAATATTACATTAAACGGCGAAACAATAAATTTTAAAGCAAATGCCCAAACCAACAACGATGCATACATTCCCGAATTACTCCACTGACTACCAAACACAAATCCAAACAACCATTCGCCGAAAAATTTTATTATCAGTATAAAAAATAACGAAATAACAAGTAAAGAGATAAATGTTCCGGTTGCATTTTTAACAATACTTTTTCGGTTGTTTCGTTTTTCGGCAAAACTTTGCAAAAGCACCTGCGACATTGAAGCCGTTATCAGCGAAAGCGGAATAATAAGAATCATGCGTGCCAAATCAAAGTATCCGGTAACTTCACTCGAAAATTTACTGTTGATAATAATTATAGGCAAAAGCAAGCTAAGAGAATTTAACAGTGCGGGTATTCCGTTTTTAACGGGAAAATCTTTATATCTTACTGCTGCACTTTTCATTTCGTCAAGCGATAGTGTAAACGAAAAACCACTTTTAATTTTCAACAACGAACGCACTATAACACTCCCCTGTCCTATCAAATCACCAGTAAACAATCCTGCCGCATAACCAAATTTCCCGATTGATATTTGAAAAAAACCTTCAAAAGAGCGTCGGATAATTTTATTTGTTGATGATACGGCAAACATTTTTTGACGTATCAAGTAGTAATTCAACGATTGTGAAACGCTAAAAACAAATATTGATAAAGGAATTATTATAAGCCAGTTAGAATATTTAACAGGAAAATTTGTTATTTCAACAGCTATATTTCCAAAAAACAAAAAAAACAGAAGCAAAATAATAGAAAAAGCAAAAGCAATAACAACAGATAGTTTCAATATATTTTGTCCCACTTCTGAACTGCGAGGTAAAATAATTGCCTGCTCATATCGTAACGAAACAACAGTAGCTAAAATCCCCACAATACTCATATACACGGCAAAAGCACCAAAATCTTCGGGGGAGTAAATTCTACGTAAAAATATTTGAAAAACTATTACTACAAGTTGAGCTATAAAAGTTCCCGAAACAAGAACTCCAAGATTTTTAAATATACTGCTGCTTATTATTTGTTTCAGGAAACTCATCATTTTTTATAAACCATATATACATTTAATAAATACCGCAAAGTCGCATAGAAATTTATCTACAAATTACACTAATTAACACTAATTTATTTTCTTATTTGTTGCCAATACCGGCTTCGA
>CAYRJP010000090.1:0-8365 GCA_964424425.1 uncultured Bacteroidales bacterium
GTAATATCATTTGAAGTATCAGTAATTTTTACGGTAAAACTACCGTTGTTGGGATTCGGATAAACTGTAAACAATTGTTTTTCTATACTATAAATTCCGTTTTCGCCCACAGTAATTAATATTTCTCCGAAAGCATACAATGTCGGGTCAACATTATATGATATTTTATATTTAACAGTATCTTTCCCTGTAAAATCATTGTTGGGAGTATATTTTATTTTCGAAGGCGTTGTAAAAGGTATTTCTGCACTTCCGTGAGATGCATTTTCGGCAATTTCTACGGTTACATCCGAGATGTAAATATCATTTTTCAAAACGTTTACTAAAACAGACCCGTTTTTTTCAACATTTACCGTATCGTTAACGGCAACAGGAGGTTCATTTAAATCAACAAAGCTGCCTTCGTTTTCAATAAAACGGTAAACAAATTGCTGATAATACTGATTTGCTATCGTTTGATTGTGAATAACCAGCGTATTTTCATCGTTGATATTGTTGGCAGAGTTGCTCCAATTGTGTGAACCTGTCCATACCAAAGGGTCGGAATTTTGATTACTTTGGTCAACTATCATAAACTTATTATGTAAAATTCCATCCGATATATTGTCAAAAGTATAGTGGCTTTTCAATTCATCTCCCAAAACCTGATTTACATACGATGAATTTTGATTTTCGGTATTGGTCATAACATTTGTTGCAACATTGTTTTTATTGACATCGCGTATGGCATAAGCAATGTCGGAGCGAGTAATTAGCATTGTTTCAATACTTAAATCACTTTCGGCTGAGTTAATACTTTGTATCAAATATTTGTTTGTTTGGTCTGACGGACTAAAATACAGTTCTACATTGTTGCCGCCGATAATAAATTGATGAGGTGTATTATCGGTTTTATCGGGTCCGAATTTTGCATTGTTTGCATCGGGAACAAGAGTTGACGAACCCCACATCTCTTCAAATTCAAGTTTATATGCCTGAGCCAAACTCTTATCTTGAATTACAACAACATTATTTGCATCTTTATTTATATTATCTCTGGTAAAATTTGTTGAACCTGTCCAAACTAAAGGTTTGCCGGCATCAGTTGCATCGGCATCAATAATCATAAATTTATTGTGCATAATTCCATATCCCGATGTTGTAGGACTTGCAATAGTATGAATATTACTGTTTAAATCATTTAATCCCAAACAAGCTGAACTACCGTCGTGTACAACTCTTATTTTTACACCTCTGTTGTAAGCATTGTTAAGGGCATCGGTAATATTACTGATACCCGCATTGTTAAAATTATAAATAGCCAAATCAATGGTTTCTTCGGCTCTGTTTATATATTGAATAATTGTATCGTCAATTGCTTGATACAAAGTAACAGCAAGAGTTCCACTTGATGCAGTATCTTCGGTTTCGGTATTGAAATATACCTTAATATCGCCTGATGATACCGATTTAGTGATAAATACTTGAACTTGTGAAAAAGCAGTATCATTACCGTCGGTTGACATTGCTTTAACGAAAAATATCTGCGAAGAGCTTGCTCCTGTAAAAGAAACAGCATGATTCGCAGTGTTATTTGTTCCTGTTAAAGTATCATTCATTGTTGATTTTGAACTTCCGTAAATAAGTTGTGTTGTTCCGTTGGTATTAGTTGTCCACGACAAATCAAAACCTGTTGTTGAAAGATTTGACATTGTAATTGTCGAAGTCATATAAATTGACGCATTATTTTGAATATCGTCCATATCACGCAACAACAATTGATAACCCGAATTAGGATTACTATAAGAATACTGCGAACATATACCGATAAGTTTAACTTTTCCCGACGGAATAATTTCTCCTTCGAGAGGAGAACCCGATTTTACATATATTTTAGCAGATTCACCGTTTGCGGTAAAGGAATAAGATGTATTTCCCGCAAAAGTTCCGCCGCCGTTGTCAAATATCACATCTTTAATTTCAACAAGTTCGGCTTCGTATTCTTCGGCAAGTTGGGCAGGAGTTAACAAAGTAGGTTGCGGCAATTCGTTTCCCGATGAGTTTATTGTAACCGACGATACAGGGTCAAGTTCCAAAAGATTGTTGTAATCTTTTAGTGTTCCGGTTACAGTAACTTCATCGCCACGTTTTACATTACTTAACGAAGAGCTATATGCTGCAATTCCGGCAGTTTCATCTTGAATATACCGAATAACTCCCATTTCGCTACCGTTTATGGCAATGCCTTTAACGGTTACCGATGTTCCTTCGGATTTATTTCTTGCTTCTTGAATGGTAATGGTTTGTGAAAAAGATTGTAAAACTACAATCTGTAAAAAAAATAATGTTAATAGAGTTCTCATATTTTTATTCTTTTTTAAAACCTGACAGGTTTGTTATAATATTATTTTAAAAAGTTATTTGCAATGACAAAGTATATCTGCGAGGAGCACCAAAAAATACTTCAGCAGATTTTGCATCAAAATCGGCATAAGTTTTTTGTATATAGTTACTATTATTTTTTGCATCGGATATATAAGTTGTGTTCAGTAAGTTGGTTATGCTTCCGCGAATACTAAAACGCACTTTGTTTAGTCCTTGAAATTTAAAACGGTATCCCGCATGTAAATCTAATAAGTTATAACTTGGAATTATCCACGATTCATGCGGATTTCCGTCTTTATCCTTTGTAGTTTCGGGATTAAAATCGGCATAATATCTTGTAAAATAAGTAGTTCGAAGCGAAATATATAATCTTTTTATCGGTTCATATCTGATATTTGCACCAAGTTGTGTTTGTGCTGCATCACCTACGTGAATTCCCCTTACGTCAAACGATATTGTGTCAATGGGAGTGTCTCTGTCGTATCCCGGGTCGGTGGGATACATAAGTACTTGGTCAACTTTTTTGTCCCAAATCCAATCGCCGAGAGATACCAATCCTTGAATTTCAAGATTATGTAGTATTTTATAAACTAAATCGAGTTCGATACCTGTATGGCGAGCATCCATTCCGGGAATAGTTCCCAATACATTAACCTCTTCACCGTCGCCAGCAATGGCTTTGCTGCGGATATCCTGCACCGGTTTATTTTCCCAACGAGTATAATACCCGTTTAAATTTGCTGAAAATATTTGAGAATGATAGCTGTATCCCAATTCAACGGCTTTTACCCGTTCGTTTTTGGTATTTTCAACAAAATCGGTGGAATATCCTCTGTAAAAATTTTTAAACGGACGCACTTTTGAAAGATAACCGAGATTTACAAATACATTGGAATGTTCGGTAAAGTTATAATTTACACCTCCTTTGATTGTAAAGCTGGGTTTATTCTTCCAAGCCGATTCCGATTGTTTAAAATAATCTACTTTTTTATATCCTGTATATGCTGCACTAATATTTAAAAATGAAGTAAAAAGTCCCGTTTTATATTGCACTTGCCCGAAAATTCCTCCGTATTTTACTTTTCCGTCGTAATAATAATAAATAGTATCGCCTTCGGTTTTCATATGCTGCGATGAGTCGGTAATACGGGTATCGTTTGCATCAATACAGTAATCGCCACCCATAAGGTCGTAAACAGTCATATAGTGTCTGCCTGTGTAAGCTCTCATATCAATTCCTCCCGAAAACGAAAGCAGATTGCTTACTTTGTAATCAAAAGTAGAAAGCAAACCATACCAATTATGCTCATTGTTTTTTCGAACCAAATAATTTGAAGAGTAATACAAAGAATCGCTGTATCTGTTATCAATGGGAGCAATATCTCCGAAAGGAGTATGAGTAACCTTTGAGTTTTGGTCGTAAATAGATTGAAAATCTATCTGCCCGTAATTCGGATTTGCAAGATCTTGAATAAGCTGATTGTTTTTAATACTTTTTCGCGGAGCAACTCCTCCCCCTCTTCCTAACGAAAGATAAACAATATTTGAAATAAAAAACTTATCGTTAACAGTCCAACTGTCGCGAATACTAAATTGCGGTTTGTGATATTCGTTTATTCTACTGTTTTGTGTTTCAAGCGGAGCAAGAGAGTCGTATCTGTTACGTCTGAGTTGTCCCCAATGATAATTATATCCTATACCTTTATCGTTAATCGGCGGACGGTAAATATAGTCTCCGTTTTCGTCAACCGCATCAACATCAATACCTGTTTTGCGTGCATAATCTAAATCGTATGCGGCAATTGAACGTTTGTAGCTTCGTTGGTCATGAGTTTGCGGTGCACCAAATCCCGTAAGGCTTGTAATGTGATTGTTCCAACGCTTATCTATTTTAAAATAGTAAAACCATCCTTTAGTGCCCGTTTGGTCAATCCAAGTGTTACCTGTTTTATACGAACCTGCAAGAGTAAAACCCCAGCCGTGATTTAATTGTCCCGATGAATATCCTATTGTAGTTTGCAGTTTTCCATTGTTGTCAACATATTGTTTAACGGAACCTTCACGTTTCGATTCAATACCTTTTGTAATAATGTTCATTGTTCCACCCACCGAGGGAATTGCAAGTTTTGAAATACCCAGTCCGCGTTGTACTTGCATTGAGCGGGTAATAGCATCAAGACCAAACCAGTTCGACCAATAAACCCAGCCGTTTTCCATATCGTTAACAGGAATACCGTCAATCATTACGGCAACATTTCGCTGAGAGAATCCGCGAATGGTTATACGGGCATCGCCGTCGCCACCACCTTGCTGTGTTGCATAAACTCCGGGTGTTGAGTTTAATACCATTGGCAAATCTTTACCTGCAAGCTCTTCGTTTATTTTCGCCGGTAATACATTTGTAAAAGCCACGGGTGTTTCTCTTTGGCGGGCAATGTCAGCAACCACCACAACCTCATCAATAACTTCGTTTTCCATATTAAATGTAAGAAAAACACTGCTTCCCGATATTGTTACCTTTTTTTGTATCTTTTTGTATCCCACATATGATACGGTAAGATTATATTCGCCTTTGTCAACTTTTATTTCAAATTGTCCGTCGAAATTGGAAACTGTTCCTTGTCCTTTGCCGTAAATTATATTTGCACCAATTAAGGTTTCTCCTGTTTGAGCATCTTTTACAACTCCTCTGATATATAAATTTTGGGCATAAACAATATTTGAGAATAGTAGTATAATTGAAAAATAAAGTAGTTTAATCTTCATCTGTTTATAATTTAATTTTTAATGGTTTCGAAATAAATTCTCCGAAAAAAACAGGAACAAATAGTTGTGTGTAAATAGGTATTTTATCATGCTTGTTTATAATCTAATAGCAACACATAAAATCATATATTCATAATATTTTTTGTAAGTAATCAGAGACCTAACAGGTTGCATTAAAATAAGTGAAATTACAATTATCTAATTAATTGATAATAAATAAAAAACCTATTAGGTCTTACATATTTAAGGTAAAAAACAAAAAATGTCAAAAGCTGTTTGTTAACTTTTGTTAATACATGCTTTTGACATTTTTTTATTGCTAAACTTTAATTTATTTAATAATAACTTTGTGTGCCGATGTTGTATTATCGTCAAAAACAGTCATCACCATATATATTCCTTTTGAAGGATTATCGAGATAAACGGCAACAGATTTTGTCATCAAATCTTCGGCAGAATAAATAACTTTCCCGATAACATTGTAAACTAATACCGATTTAATTGTTTTAACAGAAGAAACAGAGAAACTGTTATCGGTAACAGGATTAGGATAAACATTTATGTTTATTTTGCCGCTTGTTTTTTCCGATATACCTGTTCCGTATGTATGATGTCCCAAGTTTGTCCAAATATCTTTATACGTCCAAATAGTATCACCTTGATGAACTGCGGGTAATGTGTCCCATTCTTCGGATATTGAAAATAAAGTAGGATTTTGAGTTACACCGTGAGTTACATTTGGTTTTCTTATTAGTGAATGATCTTTGCTCCAAGCCATCCAAAAAGGACCTGACGTGCTATGGTCATTGGCTTTTAAAGGAACTATATAATCGGTAATTGTAGCTGTAACTTCATTCCCACTCATAGTATATGTTAAAGTAGAATCTTTAACATACGACCAACCGTAAGAATCATTCATTGCAGAAACACCTATTTGTCCGAAAAGATCAACAGGAATATATTGCCCTGAACCATTATCTTTAAGTATTGCCAAAGCATCGTTGCCGTTCATATAAGTAGGTGCGGGATAATCGTGGTCTAACTGGTCGGCAAGAGCTTGTAGTTCAGGGCTACAAGCAGGTGAAAATTCATTATCTTCAGTTTGACCGTTTACAATAACAAAACATTCTCCTGCATTTATTGTTCCTTGAAGTTGTAAATAACCACCATTAGTTGTTTTCGGGTCACTTGGATAACCTTCGCCGTTACTAAATCTTACCAAGATATAAGCTGATAAACTTATAGCATGATCGGTAGGATTATAAAGCTCAATTGCTTTATTATTTCCCGAACCTTCAATATATTCGGATATAAAAATATCGTTTTGGGCAAATATTGACAAAGAAAATACGCTTAGTAATGTAAATAGTAGTGTTTGTTTCATAATATTAATTTTTAATAATTTAAAAATGTTACTTTTTTCATTACAAAAATAAAAAAATCAACTGATTTTCAATGAGTATTTATCAACCAATTTTTATATAATGCAATATTTAGCATTGTTTTAACAAAGTAGTAATAATAAATTAACATTTACTCAAGAAATACTCTGTTTATTCCTTTATTAATTTTTTTATTAAAAATAATATCCAAAATTTTATTGTAATGATTTTTATTGTTTACAAAATCAATATCGGTTGTTTCAACAATTAAAACAGGGAATCGAGATTCGGTTTTAAAAAACTCAAAATAATTTTGTTGAATAGATTTTAAATAATCGGCAGTAATTGATTTTTCGTAATCTCTGTTTCGTTTGGCAATATTTTGCAACAATTGCTCGGGAGATTTATGTAAATAGATATAAATATCGGGAACAGGCAGTTGTTTATAAATAATATCAAAAAGTGTACGGTAAAGGTTATATTCGTCGTTTTGCAGTGTTGCTTTTGCAAATATCAATGATTTTACAAAGTAATAATCGGCAATAGTAAATTTTGTAAATAAATCGGTTGATGTTATCTCTTTGTTTAGTTGTTTGTAGCGAGCTGCAAGAAAAGACAGTTCAAGGGTAAAGCTGTACCTTTCGGGATTTTTATAAAACTTAGGTAAAAAAGGATTGTCTTGAAACTGTTCGAGAATTAACTTTCCGCCAAATTGTTCGGAAATTTTTGTTGCCAGAGTTGTTTTTCCTGCTCCTATATTCCCTTCGATAACAATATATTTATGTTGAATATTCACTAAATATTAATGTTTTTAACTTTAAAATATTAAATTGTTAAACTGTAAAAAAATATTTGAGATTCCCATATAGTTAAAAATAGAGTCAAGGTTTTACTTTATTAATCTGCTGAGTATTAGAGTATTTACTTTTTGTAATTTTGCAAATATAGCAAAACCTTAACTTTTTAGACATTTTGGTACGACAAAATGACTATATCCATCCCTAAAATTGCGAAATTAAGGAATATTCTACTGCTCTATTTTTCTTCCTCCCGCAGGTCCTTCTCCGTTTTCGTCATAAGCATCTTCTTCAAGAATTGATTTTCCTTTAAAGTGAACCCATTTAGTTAAATCGAAAAGATAAATAGCCGATAATTGTATTGAAGTATTTCGACTTGATGAATTTGTATTACCTTTTTCAACATTGGTAACACCGATACCTACTCGCAAATCTATATTTAATACATCTCTGTTTTTTAAAGGAATATTAGCTCCTGTTCCAATATTAAAACCAAAATCGACTCTGGTAAAATATTCTGATATATTATGATAATCTTCTGTATATTCTGCCCCGTCATCATATTTTGTTTTTGATTCAACTCCTGTTAAAACATCGGTATAAAAACCTCCCGAACCATAAATTTGCACTCCCGATATTGCAGCAAAAGCATATTTTGCAATAATGGGAAACCCAAAATATTTATAATTCCCTGTAGTTTTATAGTTGTTGGTTAAAGTGGTTGAATTATAAGCATATCCTTTGCTAGTATAAACAAACTCCGGCTGAATGGCAAGTTTTTTTGTAATTCCGAATTTACCTACGGCACCGGCTTGAAATCCGTAATTTGCTGTTTTATTTACACCTGTTCCCACATCGGAACTGTTAAATGAAGCGTTACCTCCCAATTTTGGTCCTACATATAAATATCCTATTCCAAGTCCACCGATATTAAAAAGTTGTGCTTGAACTAAAAATGTAATTAAAATTGAAATTGTCAATAGAGTAATCTTTTTCATGAGATTATAGATTTAAAAATTAATAAAATAATTTAAAAAAGCACTTCTATCAATTTGG
>CAYRJP010000091.1:0-3439 GCA_964424425.1 uncultured Bacteroidales bacterium
TGCCGACCTCAGGATTATGAATCCTGCGCTCTAACCAGCTGAGCTACCTCGGCGTTGTTTTGCGGGTGCAAATATAATACAATATTTTAATTTGAAAATATAAAACACACAAAAACCGTAAAAAAATTTATATTTCGCTTAAAACCTTTAAAAAAGCTTCTTTCTTTCGGATAGATATGGGAGCTTGCTCATTATTTGTCAATACAATAACTCCTCCATCGGCTTTATCCAGTCTGATAATATGTTGTAAATTAACAAGATGAGATTGATGAACCCTGAAAAATCCATATTCAGTTAAAATATCATCATAATCTTTTAAAGTATGCGAAACCATTATCGGTTTCTGATTAACTAAATAAAATTTTGTATAATTACCTGTTGATTCCAGTCTTATAATATCGTTAATACTAATTAAATGAATACTGTCAGTTGTTTTCAACACTATTTTTTTGTTGTCTTTTTTTATTGAATTTAAATTTTCAATTAATGTTGAAATGTTCATTTTATTGTTTTCAATATCTTCAACAGCTTTATTTACAGCCGAAATTAATTCATCGGGGTCTAAAGGTTTCAATAAATAATCTACAGCACTAAACTTAAATGCTTTAATGGCATACTCATCGTATGCAGTTAAAAAAATAAGAGCAAAATTTTTATTTTCAATTCTATTAAGTAAGTCAAACCCTGTTCCGTCCTGCATTTTTATATCAAGAAAAACTAAATCGGGGTTTTCTGTTTTTATCATCTCAAGCCCCGACAATACACTGTCGGCTACCCCTGCAATATTTAGTTTGGGGCAATACAAGGCTATCATATCGGCAATGCTTTCACGTGCTCTTTTTTCGTCGTCAACAATTACTGTTTTAATTTTTTGCTCTGTCATTGATATAAAAAATTTTAACTTTTATTATCTATAAAAATTACTCTATTTTGTATGGCACATTTAATACAATTTTTGTACCTGATTTTTTGTCGGTAATATCTTTTAAATCTATTATTTGTAAAGAATAACTGCTTTTTTTATTGCTGAATGATTTTAATCTCTCATTTGTAATAATAGTAGCTAAAGATTTATGTTTTTTTTGTAAATTTTCTTTTAATTCAATATTTTCTATCCCCCACCCGTTATCCTGAATTGAAATTTGCATATCACTGTTTCTCAGATTAAAATCAATATTTATATTCCCTTTATAATCAATATTTTTAAATCCGTGTTCTATTGCATTTTCAATAAACGGTTGTGTCATCATAGGAGGAATCTTCACCAAATTAATATCAATATTTTTTGATACGGTTATATTATAATCAAAAGAGTTATTAAATCTTAATTGTTGAAGTTCCATGTAATAATTCAAAGTATCTATTTCGCGGTTTAAACATATAAACTCCTCTCTGCTGTTTTGTAAAAACAATCGCATTAATTTAGCAAATTTTGACAAATATTTACCTGCTTCTTTGGGATTATTTTTAAAAATAAAACTTTGAATAGCAGTAAGAGAGTTAAATAAAAAGTGCGGATTCATTTGCAAACGCAATAATCTCTGCTCTAATTTCAAATGATTTTCTCTTAATTTGAACTGCTTATTTCGCTGAAAATAAATTGATAACAATATTATTACCACCAATAATATCTCTAAAAAATAAAACCATATTGTTTGCCAGTAAGGAGGTGTAATTATTATTGTTAATTTTCTTGGGATAATATTATTTTTTTCGTTCTCAGGAGTGTTTACCAAAAAACTGTATTTTCCCGGTGATATTTTAGTGTATGATGCACTATTACTAAATGTAGTAACCCATTCTTTATCAACACCTTTAAGTTTATACAAATATGTTGTTTTATCCGATAGATAGTTCAAATCGGAAAACAATATTGTGAAAAAGTTTTCGTCGTAATTTAATTTTATTTCGTTTTTATCCGAAAAGTCCGTAACAATCTCTTTGTTAAATACTTTAAATCCCGAGAATTGAATATCGGATGTCAATTGAAATTTTAAAATACTGTCAGGATTAAAAGAGTAAAATCCTTTGTTTGTAGCCAACAATATTTTATTATATGACAATAAATATAAAGCAGGGTTAAATTCATACGTATGTAAACCCCAATTTTCAGCAAAAAATCTAAATTTATTTTTACGTAAGTTTAACATAAGCAATCCTTTGTCTGTTAAAACCCACAGCCTTTTTTTTATATCTTTTGTTACACCAAGAATTTTATCCGATGGCATTCCGTTTTTACTTGTAAAATGCGAAAACTTTCCTGTTTTTATATTAAAAATATTAAGTCCTTCGGCTCCTATCACAATTGTAGTATCGTCTAATTGTGTAATACACGATACATTATCTCCCCACAATGCATTATAATCATCAGTATTACTCAAATAGTGAGTAATTTCATAAGTAGAAGTATCTATTTTATTCAATCCGTTTTTTGTTGTTCCTACCCATACATCTCCGTAAGAATCTTCGTATATAAAACTTACCAAATGTGACGACAGCTCATGTTTTGTAAGGTTATCAATCAGTTTTGCTTTATCGTGTAAAATATTATAATACCCGATATGTTTTCCCGATAAAAACCAAACTGTATCTTTTTTTGTTAAATTAATATCCTGTATTATAAAATTATCGGTTTGTTTTATCTGTTTAAAAATGCTGTTTTTTACATTAAACTTAAATAAACCTTTGTTTGTTCCCACCCAAAACAGTTTATCGGCATTACAATATCTTATCGACAAAATAACATTAGTTATAAGACCTTTTTTTATGGAATTATCAATGTTAAAATACAAAATGCTATTAGCTTTTGCATTATACATAACAACTCCTTTATTTGTGGCAAACAATGTATTTACTCCATCGGTTTCAATTTGGTTTATGCTTGCAGCATAATCTTGCGAAATATTAATTTTTGTGTCTATTATGCTTTTTTTATTGAAATCATACATTAAAATTTTATCTGTTACTACAATTAAAAGTTTATCTCCTACTTTGAAAAACTTACCACTTGATATATTCTGTTTGTTTAATTTTAATAAAATTTCGAATGTTCCCGATTTTGGTTTTAATTGTAATAAATATTGTTTTGTTACTATCACCAAAAGCGAATCGTTGATGCTGAATATGTTTTTTATATTATTAAGTATTTGGCTCTTTATTTCGGTAAAATTACCTTTATTATATTCTATTATTTTATTGTCGGATTCAACAAACAGACTGTTACCTACTTGTTGAATATTTTTAAAATATGAAGGGTTTGATTTAAAAAATGTAATGTTAACATTGTTTTTAATTTCAGGCAAAACTTTTTCTTCTCCGTTTGTTGAAAAAGACTGATATTTTCCCGAAGAAATATTATATCGGTATATTGATTGCCCCTTAGTTGTTATTAAAATATAATTATTATAAAAAATAAAAGAATTAATTCGGTATCTTGGAG
>CAYRJP010000091.1:3539-6718 GCA_964424425.1 uncultured Bacteroidales bacterium
ATGTTGTTTCCTGTTAATGTTCCTTCTGTCTCGGGGATATGTCTGTAATGACGAAATAAATTTTCACGTCTGTTAATTATTGATAATCCTTTCTCTGTTCCTATCCACAAATTATTGCTTTTATCAAATAATAAACAGTGTAAATGGTTGTTTACCAACGATAAATTATCGTTTTGGTTATATAAATATCTTATAAATTTATTTGTAGCAGGATTATATTTATATAGCCCTTTTCCTGTTGCAAGCCAAAGATATCCTTGTTCTCCTTCGATAATATCGAATGTAGATGTGGCAAGCTGTTTTTTAAAAGTGTTGCTATTATCAAAATATTGATAAAAACCATCTGTTGCACTCATCCATAATCTACTTTGGGAGTCTTGAAAAATACAAGCAATATCGTTATCACGTTTTTTCTTTAAATTGTGAAAGTCGGCTTTAATAAAAATTAATTTCTCGGTAGAGTCGTTAAACACATAAGGTCCCATAAACCTACCGCCAAACCATACTCTGTTTTTATTGTCAATAAAAATTGAATGATAATCGTAAGTATTCGCTTGATGACAAGCATCATGCTTAATATATTTTATACTTCCTGTTTTAAGATTTATTTTATTTAAAATGCCGTCAACAGTTTCTACCCACAAGATTTGTTTATTTTTTTCAGCAATAACTTTTCTTACATAATTTGTTGAAATACCGCTTGTTGTATCCGACAATACAGGGAAACGATAAAAAGTTTCGGTTTGAGGAATATAACGGCAAAGTCCTTCTTTTGTGCCTATCCAAAGATTATTTTTATTATCAATACTCAGTGAAGTTACGTAATTACCCGAAAGTGAAGTAGTATCTTCAAGTTTGGTAAAAAACTTTTTAAAATTGTACCCATCATATTTATTAAGTCCGTTTTGAGTAGCAATCCATATAAACCCGCTGGAATCTTGAATAATATCAAGAACTCTATTATTGCTCAATCCATCTACAACAGTAATATTTCTAAATCGTGTAAAATAATCTGTTTTAATATCAACTTGTTGAGCGTAAAGCCCACAAGTTGAAAAATAAAACAGTAGTATTAATAAATATCTTTTCAATATGCTCGTTTTTAGTTTAATCTAAACTTTTTATCTGTTCTTTACATAAACATTAAACTATCTTTAATGCTTAACAACACCTGTTTAATATGTTAAAATTATACATTTTATAAGAAAAGTAATAAAGAAAATAATATTTTTGCATCCGATATGTAATTAATTACATATCGATTAGATAAATTAATTAAAATATAATAACTATGAATAATGCAATATTTAATTTTAAAGAGCCTAAAAACGAACCTTTAAAACAATATAAAAAGGGAAGTGAAGAAAGAAATTTACTCTTACAAGAATTAGAAAAACAGAGTAATCAAATAGTTGAAATTCCGCTTATAATAGGCGGAAAAGAAATTTACACAGGGAATACCTCAAATGTTGTAATGCCGCATAATCATAAACATGTGTTGGCAAAATACCACAAAGCGGGAGATAAAGAAGTAAAAGCGGCTATTGAAGCAGCCCTAAAAGCAAAAGAGCAATGGCTTGAATTGTCGTGGGTAGAGCGAGCATCAATAATGCTAAAAGCCGCTGAACTAATATCAAAAAAATACAGATATGTGCTTAATGCTGCAACAATGCTGGGGCAAGGAAAAAATGCTTTCCAAGCAGAGATAGACTCTGCATGCGAAACAATTGATTTTCTTAGATTTAACGCTCATTTTGTATCCGAAATATTTACAAATCAACCCGGAATAGGCATTGATAATATTAATCGTCTTGAATACCGCCCGCTCGAAGGATTTATTTTTACGGTAACACCGTTTAATTTTACCGCAATTGCCTCGAATTTAAACACTTCGGTTGCAATAATGGGTAATACTACGGTATGGAAACCTGCTACTACATCATTACTTTCAAGTTATTACCTTATGAAGATATTCAAAGAAGCCGGCTTACCCGACGGAGTTATAAATTTTGTTCCGGGTTCGGGTGCATTAATCGGCGATATTGTGCTTAAACATCCCGACATGGCAGGTATTCATTTTACAGGCTCTACCGGCACTTTTAACCATTTGTGGAAAACAGTGGGCAATAATCTTGAACTGTATAAATCATACCCTCGCCTTGTAGGTGAAACAGGAGGAAAAGATTTTATTTTTGCTCATAATTCGGCTAATTTCAAAGAACTTGCAACTGCTGTTGTAAGCGGAGCTTTTGAATATCAAGGGCAAAAATGTTCGGCAGCATCACGCACTTACATTCCACAATCGTTGTGGAATAAAACCAAAGAGCTTATCCTGCAAAAGATATCGGAAATGAAAATAGGTGACGTATCGGATTTAAACAATTTTGTTAATGCGGTAATTGATGAAAAATCGTTTGATAATATTATGGAATATATCAATTATGCTAAGAAATCGGATGATGCCGAAATTATTGCAGGCGGTAAAGGAGATAAATCGGTAGGCTATTTTATTGAACCTACTGTTATTGTCACTACAAATCCACTATTTAAAACTATGCAAGAAGAAATTTTCGGACCTGTAATGACAATATTTGTTTACGATGACGATAAATTTGAAGAAACGCTTGAGATGTGTAATAAAACATCGCCTTATGCACTTACAGGATCAATTTTTTCAAACAATAAATATGCTACAGTAAAGGCATGTAAGATATTACGTTATGCTGCCGGTAACTTCTATTACAACGATAAACCCAGTGGAGCAGTTGTGGGATTACAACCTTTTGGCGGAGCACGTTCATCTGGCACTAACGATAAAGCGGGAAGTTATTTAAACTTATTACGCTGGATTAGTCCGCGAACCATAAAGGAAAATTTAACGCCTCCTACCGATTTTAAATATAATTATATGGAATAAATAAACAATTTAAACAAAAAAGTAATGCAGGTACCACCGTTCTTAAAAAAGAACCCTGCATTACTTAACTACCCTAAAACCTAATAATTACAAAAAAAAACTACTGTTTAATTATAATTTTTTGTGAAAATTTGTTATTATTAAATGTATTAACTTCCACAAAATACAGTCCTTTCGACAGATGAGAAACATCTACCGATGAATTAGATATTAATATTTTATTAATTATTAAAGTGCCCGTTAAATTGTATAATTTAAAATT
>CAYRJP010000091.1:6818-8293 GCA_964424425.1 uncultured Bacteroidales bacterium
TTTATAAGTTATTATAATACCAATCTTTTACAATCTCAAGTATAGGTTTTTTCTTTATTTTTGATAATAACCATATATATACAGGGAAAAAATTCTCAGAAAAATATCTGTTATCGTCTAATTGATAAAAGTATTTGGGAAGTTGATTTTTAATTACTTTAAAAACATTTATAAAAATATCTTTTTTATAGATATTCCTTTTCAAAGCATCGGCAAATTTATATTCAAAATAGTCGGTCATGTTATTGGTTTTAAAATATCGCAATGTTTTATCTACAACTTGTTCTTGATAATAAACATCATCTTTTTCAAAAACTATAATTAAATTAAATAACATTGCATCTTCAATAGCATCTTTTCTTACATCTTTTACCGATTCATTTAATATTTTATTAATATAAAATTTTGATTTTTTAATATCACCCAAAAAAAACCATGCCATTTTCAATGCTGTATAAACTACAACAATCATCTCTTTCGACAGGTTTTTATCCCAATATTTTATTCCTTTTTCAACTTCATTAATTTTCATTGTGAGTTTTTCGGCATCACCCATAAAAGCATAGCTCATAAGCTCGTAATTCGATGCATAATAAAAAAGTTTTAATTCTAAATTTACATTAAAACCAAAGTATCCTTTTATGTATTTTTCTTTTAAATTACTTAAAACATCAATCAACTCATTAAATTGAGCATTACACACACACGATGTAAGATGCTCAAGATAAGCCATTAAGTATTCTGTTCTGTCAACAGTGAGATCAATCGCTTGAATATTTTCTTTGGTAAGTTGATATTCATTCTGATGATCTTTCAGCATCCAATAATAAATAGCTTTGGTCATTCGTAAATAAAAAACCGTTCTTTTAGATTCTTCACCAACATGGATAGTTAAATTAAATTTTGAGAATTTTTTTTTATCGTAATGTAACGGTAAATAACCTATTTCTTTTTTTAATCCGAGTATCTCCATATACAAGTTTTTTGCTTGTAAATAAGCTGATTGCAAATGGATTATTTGTTCTTCAAAATCTAAAAGTTTAAGATAATCTTGACGAGTAAACTCATCAAGATAAAAACCTATATTTTTTTTCCACTCTAATATTTGTATAAGCAATCCGAATCTTTCATGTTTTTGTGCAAGTTTTTGTGCTTTTTGAGCTTCTTTCCATGCTTCTTTTGTCAGTTGTCGTTTAAACAGCGTTTCGGTGTTAAGCAATTTTTTTAATATTTTGGCATCTATTGTATTTGTATTTGAATTTAATGATTCAAGTAAAGAGTCGTATAAATATTTTCGTTGTTGAGCATTTTTTATATTGGTAATATTATCATCTTTTTTCTTCTTTTTTAATTGTAAAAAAAGGTTATAATATTCAGGCGATTTACTTTTAACTTTTGAAGTAAAAGCCTTTAACTCCCCTTTTTTTAAAGATTTTATCAGTTTTTCGATAGATTTATCCGGCATGATATTAATT
>CAYRJP010000092.1:0-7962 GCA_964424425.1 uncultured Bacteroidales bacterium
AACAGCCCCGAACCTAATTTGCGTTTTACAACGGGAGTAAACGGGCAACCTAAATTCCAATTAACTTCTTTGTAACCAAAATCTTTTACAATATTTATAAATTGTAAAAACTCTTGTGTGTTGTTTGTCAATATCTGTGGAACAAGATTAACAGAATTATTGTTTTCGGGTAAAATATCTTTGATATATTTATTTTTTATTGAACTGTCGTTTTCAAAACGCAGGAAAGGAGAGTAATATTTATCAACTCCGCCAATAATACTGTTCATAGCATTTCGAAAAGGATACTCGGTGTAACCTTGAAGGGGTGCTAAACTTATTTGCATAATATTTATTAATAAAAAACCTGTTATGTTTTAAAAACATAACAGGTTTTGTTTTCTATAAATTATATTTTATTAACAATATAAATTTAATCGGCATAAGGAATTTCAAGAACTTGAACTTTCATAATAGCATCAATTTGTTCTTCGATAAGAACAAAACGGAAAGCTTTTTTCTCTCCAAGAACTTTTGCAACTTTCTTTTGATAAGCATTAAGAAGCTTTAAGTTAGTTTGCTGATTTTTCATTACATTAGCAATAATCTCTTTAGCTTTCTCATCTGTCATGCTATCAATATTATCAGCTATATCTGTCAAATTTTTCAGTGATTTTTCAAAGGTTTCTGACTTTTTTGCTTCGTATTCTTCAAAAATAGGCCAAAAAAGTTTTGCCTCACTATCAGTTAATCCCATATTTTGACTAAACACAGCTTTACGCTCAATTGTCATTCCCGATTTTGCCAAAGCAATATCTCCTGCTGTTTGTGCAAACATTGTAACTGTTAAAAACAAACCGAATACTGTTGTGATAATCTTTTTCATAATATAAATAATTTTTTGTTGATTGAATTTCTGTTTTAATTTTTATCTGTTTTTTAAAAGTTCTCCCAAGCAATGCCTACTCCGAAACTAAGATAAGAAGTTGCTCTTACCTGCGATGTTTTAACTCCGTAAACATACTTAGCTCTTACAAACAACAGACTTGAAGATGCCACAGGAATAAATATTCCTACTTCGGGAGTAAATCCAAATTGCCAGTTATTATCTAACATTACATTAAAACTTCCTACATCTTTACGCTCTTCTTTCCATATTGTTCCCACTCCTGTTCCAACATACGGACGAATACCGCCGTCTTCACCAAAATAGTAATGAGTATTAAACATAATGGGCATATAATTACCATAATTATAATTATTTCCCGTAACGGTAACATTATTTTCTGTGGTTGTTAAATTTTCTTGCCAACTGTAAAAAACATTCCAATCCCAACTACCTCCAAGAGTTACATTTTGATTAATAAAACCTCTTCCGTCAATTCCAAACCCTCTAAAACTTGTTTTACTTATAAAATCGTTGGTGCTACCCAAAGGAACAGACATATCGTAAGTGATATTCCATAATGATTGTGCATTAACTGTTGCCAAAGAAGCAAAAAGTATAAAAAATGCTATTATATATTTTTTCATTTGTTTAAAATTTTTTATTACTGTAATATAAATATTTTCACCTCTGATTTTAACTATTTTAAGTAAGGCGATTGTTTAAAACACTGCTCAACTTGAGTTGTAATTCTGTTCTTTTGATCAGATATATTACCCGAAAGAACACCATTTATTATACCTTGCCAAACTTCCGGATATTCATTGGGTATTTTTTGTGGTATCACATTAAACATATCAATAATAATTGTTCCCGATGTATATCCGTAATAAGCTCCTCCGCCCCAAGGATAACCCGGATACCAATAATAATCAGCTTTTTCAGTTGATTTTAAAGTTCCTGATTTATAAGGATACCAGCCCCACCAATACCACCAATCATACCAAGGATAAGAATAATAAAAAACATCTGTTTCCATTGCTGTTGTTGTAATTACTAAATCAACATCATCAACAGCAACACCTTCTGCTTTTAATTCATTAGTGTCTTTTACTCTGTAAACATCAAATCCTGTATAATTCTTAAGATTTTTTTCTATTTGATCTAATGTATGTTTGTCATTAGCTCCCGGTTTTGCTGTTTCATCTTTATCAACAACATGTATTACCGTATCAACCAATACACATATCATTTCATTGTTAAAAGTAAAATTTTCATCATGTCTTGTAACGGCAATATCAGTATCCGAATAAGATAAATCTTCGCTCGGATAACAACTAAATAACATAGTTGCCGCAAAAATTGTTAGTGAAAATAATGTGATTTTTGTTTTCATATTTTATTTTTTATATTAATTAATTATACTACTACTAACATTTGTTTTTTTATATTGTTTAAAATTTTAAAATAGTTTCATGTATTAACCCTACAAGTATATAAAATCATTAACGTAAAAACTCTATAAATTACTTCTTATTATAATGCTTTTTTGTGCTTTTGTGCTTTTTATTCCATTTTCTTTTTTCGGGATTTTTTTTCGGATTATATTCGGGTCCTTCTCCTATTTCAACAGGATTCGGAATTTTAAATACCTCTTCTCCTATCAACTCTTCTATCTTCAAAAATCTACTTTGATCATTTTTGTTTATAAATGTTAAAGCAACACCGGTTGATTTTGCTCTTGCCGTTCTGCCAACACGGTGTATATAATCTTCGGGGTCTTGCGGCACATCGTAATTTATTACAAGTCCTATATTGTCAATATCTATTCCTCTTGAAACAATATCGGTGGCAACCAAAACAGGAAATTTACGATTTTTATAATCAAGCATAACGCTTTGACGCTCGCTTTGTTCTAAATCAGAATGTATTGCCCTTGCATTAATCCCCTTACTTGTTATATCTTTAAGCAACTCTTTTACCTTTTGTTTTGTAGATACAAATATAATAACACTATCAAGTTCTTTTTCCAATAAAAGATTTACAATAAGATTGTTCTTTTGATTATCATAAACGAGATATGCTGCTTGCAAAACACCCTCGGCAGGTTTTGATACGGCAATATTTATCTCTTCGGGATTTTTTAATATTTTTTTTGCAAGATGCCTGATTTTAGGGGGCATTGTTGCCGAAAACATCATTGTTTGTCGTTTTTCGGGCAAGTGACCGATTATCTTTTCAATATCGTCTAAAAAACCCATATCCAGCATTTTATCGGCTTCGTCAAGAATAAGATATTCTAACCCCGATAAGTCAACATAGCCCAAATTAAGATGCGATATTAACCTTCCGGGTGATGCTATTAAAACATGTGCTCCGCTTTCAATGGCTATACGTTGTTGTTCCCATATTGCCGCATCACCTCCACCGTAAATGGCAACCGACTCTAAACCCACAAAATATGCGAATCCTTGAAACTGTTGGTCTATTTGATAAACCAATTCACGTGTGGGAGCAAGTATTAATGCTTTTATTTTATTGTCTCCCGAATTTTTTATATTATGTAATAACGGCAACAGATAAGCTGCTGTTTTACCCGTTCCTGTTTGGGCACATGCTATTATGTCTTTATTGTTTAATGCTGTGGGTAATACTTTTTCTTGCACAGGTGTTGCATCTTCAAAACCCATTGCTTCCAATCCGTCGTAAACATCCTGACGGAGATTAAATTCTTTAAACTTCAAGCTAATTAATTATTAGTTACTTACATTATAATTTTCGACAAATGTATATAAAAAAACCGATATTGTTATATCGGTTTTAAATAAAGTGTTTTCTAAAAAGTCAAGGTTTTGCTATTTATGTAAAATCACAAAATATTAAAACTTAATGTTTAATAAATTAACAAAGCAAAACCTTGACTTTATTTTTGATATAAATACTTTTTAAACTGCTGCTATTTGTAATAAATTTCTAATTTATCATTCCTGCAGCAACTGTTTCGTTTGTGCCTTCATCAATTAAAATAACACTACCTGTCATTCGGTTCTTTTTGTAACTGTCAAAAAACATTGGTTTGGCTGTCATCACCGAAATATTGGCAATATCATTCATTCTAATCTCTCTATCAGACTCATCTTTATTGTATGTTTCGATATTGGTTTTGTAATTAACACTTTTAATCATACATTTCAATTCATTGGTAGTGTGACGAAGGATATATTTTTTTGTCGGATCGAGCGGACGCTCATTAAACCAACAAATATCCATACTAAAACTGTTACTTACTTGCGGCATATTATCAGAATGAACTATCATATCGCCTCTGCTGATATCTATTTCATCTTTCAAACGAATAGTAACCGATTGCGAAGGTAAAGCCTCGTCAATCTCATCTTTATAAAAATCTATTGTTTTTATTTCGGTTGACAGTTGCGAAGGTAAAATTGTAACTTTATCGCCCGGGCGTAATACTCCTCCCGCAACTCTTCCTGCATATCCTCTGTAATCAATATATTGTTTTTGTTGCGGTCTGATAACATATTGAACAGGAAATCTTCCTTCTTCAAGGTTCTTATCGTGATGAATCTCTATTGTTTCAAGTAGCTTTAACAATGTTGTTCCGTTATACCAACTCATTTTTTGTGATTTATCAACAACATTATCGCCCAATTTTGCAGAAATAGGTATATAATAAGCATCTTTAATATTCAATTTTTCAACCAGCTTCTCCAATTCTGCTTTAATATCTTCAAAAACCTTTTGCTCATAATCTTTTAAGTCCATTTTGTTTACACAAAAAACAATATGCGGAATATTTAAAAGATTAGCAATATAAGTGTGACGCAAGGTTTGCTCAAGCACTCCGTTGCGAGCATCTACAAGAATAATTGCAAGGTTTGCGGTAGAAGCTCCCGTTACCATATTTCGTGTATATTGAATATGTCCGGGTGTATCGGCAATAATAAATTTACGCTTAGGTGTTGCAAAATACCGGTATGCCACATCAATGGTGATACCTTGCTCACGTTCGGCACGTAATCCATCGGTAAGAAGAGCCAAATCAACTTCTTCGTCGCCTTTGCGTTTACTTGTTTCTGCTATTGCCGACAGTTGGTCTTCAAATATTGATTTACTGTCATAAAGTAGTCGCCCTATTAAAGTACTTTTACCGTCGTCAACACTTCCGGCAGTTGTGAACCTTAAAAGGCTCATATCTAAATATGCTTTATTATCCATCGTTTTAACTCTTTTTTAAAAATAACCTTCTTTTTTTCTGTCTTCCATAGCTGCTTCCGAACGTTTATCATCGGCTCGACCTCCACGTTCTGTTTCACGTGCAGCTGCTACCTCACGAACAATATCTTCAAGATTACGTGCATTTGACTCTACCAAACCGGTGCAAGTAACATCACCGATAGTACGACAACGAACATCTATTTCAACTATTTCTTCACCATCTTTTAATTCCATAAAATCTTCGGCTGCCAACCAAATACCGTCGCGTTTAAATACTTTACGTTTGTGAGTATAATATAAACTTGGCATTTCAATATTTTCCATTAATATATATTGCCACACGTCCATTTCAGTCCAGTTACTAATAGGAAAAACTCTAAAATGTTCGCCTAAGTTTTTTCGTCCGTTAAACAAGTTCCACAATTCGGGACGTTGATTTTTCGGATCCCACTGACCAAAAGCATCTCTGTGTGAAAAAAAGCGTTCTTTGGCACGAGCTTTTTCCTCATCGCGACGACCTCCGCCAATGGCTGCATCAGCTTTAAGCTCTTCCAGTGTATCCAACAAAGTAACTGTTTGCAATTTATTACGGCTGGCTTCGGGTCCTGTTTCTTCAACAGCACGCCCTTTATTGATAGATTCTTGTACCGAACCTACAATTAATTGTGCTCCTATTTTTTCAACTAAATTATCACGAAACTCCAATGTTTCTTTAAAATTATGCCCCGTGTCAATATGCAACAAAGGGAACGGTATCCGTGCCGGATAAAAAGCTTTAACAGCCAAATGTACCAACACTATTGAATCTTTTCCTCCTGAAAACAATAAAACAGGTCTTTCAAATTGTGAAGCAATTTCTCGCATTATAAATATTGCTTCACTCTCTAATTCTCTCAGGTGATTCCTGTCTATCTTTTTTGTCATATCTAATTTATTTGTTTTTACAGATAACTGTAATTTTTGCTTTGCAAATTTATTTATCAATTTATCAGGCTTATAAATCCTGTCAAATTTTGAAAGTGCAAAAATAGTAAAATTATATTAATATGTATTTTAATGGGCATGCAGTCCGCACTCTTTTTTAGAATCGCTTTCCCACCACCAGCGTCCTGCTCTGAAATCTTCGCCGGGACGAATTGCTCTTGTGCAAGGTTCACAACCTATGCTTACATAGTTTTTATCGTGTAAAACATTATATGGCACACTATTTTGTTTTATGTATTGCTTTACATCTTCAAGAGTGTAATTAAGTAACGGATTATATTTAATAATCATACGTTGTTCATCCAATTCAAAAAAAGACATCCCTTGTCTGTTGGGCGACTGCTCGGCTCTAATACCCGTTATCCAACATTTTATACCTTTCAATGCTCTGTTTAAAGGTTCTACTTTTCTGATATTACAACACTCCTTTCTGTTTTCAATGGAATCGTAAAAACTATAAGGACCTTTTTCCGTCATCATCTTTTCAACAGCTGCATTATCAGGAAAATATACTTTTATCTTCTTTTTGTAAGTATCAAGCGTTTGGCTGAATGTTTTATAAGTTTCCTTAAATAGTCTTCCGGTATCAAGAGTTACAATATCAATATTAATATTGTTTTTAAATATTAAATCGGTTATTACTTGGTCTTCATAACCAAAACTTGTAGTAAAAACAATTTCGCCTTTAAACCGGTCTGCTAAAAAATTTAAAGCCTCAACTGTATCGAGGCTTTTAACAATATTATTTAGTTCATTAACTAATTTTATCATAAAAATGTATTTTAAAATCTTAAATTATGCTCTTTTTAAAATAGGTTTAATAAATATTGCACGCGATTTGCGTGATTTTTTTCTTAAATTAACTCTTATTCTGTCCCAACGTACTTTTGCCCAAGCTCTTTCATGAAAGAAATAAAGCACCATTTTAATCAATGATTCGGCAATTGCAATTCCTGTTGCTTTTTGAACAGCATTGTCGTCTGACCCGAAAAACAACAACGCCAAAGCAAAAGTTGTTGCCGATGCAATTATTCGCCAAGTAATTGTTTTAACAATACTTTTTATCGGCTTATCGCCTGATTCATTGTTTTTTTCGACAGTCATAATTATTACTTTTTTTGATGTTTGTTTACACAACATCGCAAAAACAAAAGTCTGAATAAAAAATAAAGTTATCAATACGTTTTTATAGGTATTTTTACTACTACATTATAACACCTTTGAATTTTAAAATGGTTCTACGATTAATTTTTATAAATATCTTTAAGCTGTGCATCATGCAAAGAAAAATATATAGAACAATGAAACATCCATGATAACTTTTATTTAACACACACAGCTTGTTCCGGTTTATTCCGGTTTTTTCGGAGAAGTTATTTCGAAGAAGCATGATTATAGCAGCAGTACAAAATTGAAAGTATGAATTAGCAAACAGCACATTTTCAATTGACTCAGCCAAACATTCGTTTTTCATAAGCCTACACGAAAATCAAAAATTGTAAAAAAACTGTTTTTTATCTTACGCTCGATTAATAAAAAAATTTATATTACTTTCGAATAATTATTTCAAAATAAAATAATCAAAATGAAAATATTCGGATAATATTTAAGAAGAAAATGTTGCCAACATTATATAAAACTTAAATAATATCTATTTTAAATTAAGAATTTTGAAAAATTAAAATATTTTAAAGAAGGATTAAAGGAAATTATTGACAACAATGAGCACTAAATTTTTTACAAATAAAACAGAGAATACCATATTCGATAAATTTAAAGGAATATTTGAGAATATGGCTAATATATACTCTTTTCATGCAGTAGTAGGATATTTCAGATCATCGGGTTATTTTGCTTTACAAAAATATCTTAAA
>CAYRJP010000093.1:0-1917 GCA_964424425.1 uncultured Bacteroidales bacterium
CTCCATGCAATTGGTCACTGAGCTTGTCGAAGTGACTTTCAACTTTACAAACTTTTAACTTTCAACTATGTATGGGATTTCTCACTCTATTATTGTATCCTATATTGAAATTTTGTAAAAAAACAATAGAATTAATATCTTTCGGAATAAATGAAACTGTGAAAATGAATAGCGAACAAAACAATCCTTTGAAAAAGATAAAAACATCGCGAGTAATTTTACCTACACTCATAGGGATAGGAGTTGTTGCGTGGATGCTTACTAAAAATTTTGATGTAAAAGCTTTTGATGCGGTAGTTTTTACTAAGAAATCGATATTTTGGCTTGCCATAGCTGCAATTTTAATGCTAACCCGCGATTTGGGTTATGTTATTCGTATTAAAATTCTTACCGGAAATAGATTAAGTTGGGTTCAAGCTATTCGTATTATTTTTCTTTGGGAATTTACATCAGCAATTACTCCGTCGGCAATAGGCGGAACAAGTGTGGCAATACTTTATGTAAATAAAGAGGGTATAACTGTCGGTAGAAGTTCGGCAGTGGTAATGGCAACATCGTTGCTTGATGAGTTGTATTTTATAATTATGTTTCCTGTTTTGTTGTTGTTTATAAACAACAGCGACTTGTTTGCCATAGGAGGAGGAATGTCTTTTAAAAATCCGTTTTTTGTTGCTGCAGTTGTAGGTTATGGGCTTAAATTTATTTGGGTTTTGGTAATTACTTATGGATTATTTGTTAATCCGCGAGGATTGAAATGGTTAATACTTCTTATTTTTAAACTTCCCGTATTACGCAGGTGGCGATATGGAGCATCAAAAGCCGGAACTGATATTATTGACAGCTCAAAAGAGTTAAAAAGTCAACCTTTTGGGTTTTGGTTAAAATCATTTGGAGCAACTTTTTTATCGTGGACATCACGATATTGGGTTGTTAATGCTTTGTTTTTGGCATTTTTTTCGGTTAATAATCATTTTTTACTTTTTGCCCGTCAACTTGTAATGTGGATAATGATGCTTGTGAGTCCCACACCCGGAGGCAGCGGATTTACCGAATATGTGTTTGCTGAATATCTGGGTGATTTTTTGCCGTTTGCCGGAGTTGCGGTATTAATGGCTTTGCTGTGGCGACTGTTTACTTACTATCCTTACTTGTTTATTGGTGTATATCTTTTCCCTAAATGGATTAAAATGAAATTCGGTAGTGATAGTAAAAATTTAGATTAATAAATCATTAGATAGAAGTTCGTAATAATCTGCTTGTAGAGGGATTTCTCACTATCGTTCGAAATTATTTACTTCAAATAAGTATTTTTAGATTTTATGTTTGAAAGGAATTTTTAAAAATGCATCTTCAATTGTTTTTCCAAAAATTAAAATACCGTCAACATGCCCGCCCAACACTATAATTTCGGCATTATTTTTATTACAAATATTAATTATTTCATGTGCAAGCTCGGGAGTTCCATATGCAATTTTTTGATTGGTTACAGGATATATGTTTTTCAAACTATTCCATAACTCACTACTATGCACATGTATAACGCTGTTTATCACAGGTTTTACTTTATATATTGCATAGTGCGACATGCTTTCGGAGCTTGCAACAATATGTCCTTTACACCAAACAGTATTTTTGTTTATATCAATTTTATAAACCTCTGACAGATGTGATTTTTCAAGAGTTTTTAATCCTCCCGTATTGCTTCCCGTAATAATAAAGTTATTATTTTGTGTTTTTACGGAAATATTTCCAAAACCCGGTCCGTCGGGAATTTTTCCTATTAAGCCCGCATCAATCAGTTTTGAACGATAAAAATTAATCTTATTTAAAAGATTATCGGAAATTTCAATATCGGTTTTTAACCACTGTGTTGAATATTTTATATAACCTTCGTCCATAACTTTTTTATTTCTTTTT
>CAYRJP010000093.1:2017-7953 GCA_964424425.1 uncultured Bacteroidales bacterium
CCACTGTGTTGAATATTTTATATAACCTTCGTCCATAACTTTTTTATTTCTTTTTTGTTAGCTCCGCATATACCTTTTTCGGTAATCAATCCCGAAACAAGTCGTGCCGGAGTAACATCAAAACCATAATTCAACACATTGGTATCTTTATGCATAATGTAACCTTTGTGTATATTATTATTAATCAAACAATCGGTTTTTAATATTTCATCGGCATCTCTTTGTTCAATTACAATTTGCGAAAGTCCGTCGGAGATATTAAAATCTATACTTGATAGTGGTAGAGCAACATAAAAAGGGATATTATTGTCTTTTGCTGCCAAAGCCTTTAAGTAAGTTCCTATTTTGTTTGCCACATCGCCTGAGCGTGTTGTGCGGTCGCTGCCCACAATTACCAAATCAACTTGTTTGTGTTGCATAAGATGTCCGCCGGTGTTATCGGGAATTACGGTGTAAGGAATTCCCGCACTTTTGAGTTCCCAAGCCGTAAGTTTTGCTCCCTGATTTCGCGGACGTGTTTCATCAACCCAAACATGCACGTCAATTCCTTTAAAATGTGCTTTGTAAACGGGAGCAAGTGCAGTTCCCCAATCGACACAAGCCAACCAACCGGCATTACAATGTGTAAGAATATTAATTCGTCGGTTATGTTTTTTATATAAATTTTCAATTAGAGTTAATCCGTAATCGCCTATTAGTGAGGAATTTTCAATCTCTTTTTGTTTTATTTTGTTTGCAATTTTTAAAGTTAATGCAGAAATATCGGTTTGCCCGAAATTATTTAAAACGGCAACTTTTATTTTTTCAATTGCATATTCAAGATTTACGGCTGTGGGACGTGCCGATATAAGATATTTTGCCGTTTCGGCAATATAATTTTGTGTAATTTCACGACAATTTTTTATTGCAAGATAAAAACCGTAAGCAGCAGTTACGCCAATTAAAGGAGCACCGCGAACTATCATATTTTTTATTGCATAAAATGCATCGTCAACAGTTTTTAAACTTTGTATTTCAAAACTAAACGGCAATTTTTGTTGATTAATAACTTTTATATCATCAGCTTCGGCATCGTGCCAAATAGTTTCGTATTGTTTACCGTTTACAAGCATTATTCGTGTGTTTAATAAATAATTTAAATCGTTATACTTCTTGTTGTGATATTTTTTCTCTTATTGATTTAATTTTTTTAAATAATTCTTCATTAATTTTTCTTTGCTCTTCAATATCGTAATCATCTTGTAATCCAAGCCAAAATTTAGCTGAGTTGCCAAAATATGAACTTAATCTCAATGCTGTATCTGCCGTTATTTTACGTTTCCCTTTTATAATTTGAGAGATACGTGTTTGCGGAATTTCAGTATCTTTTGAAAGACGATAAGCACTTATTTTAAGCGGTTTAAGAAACTCTTCGTTTAAAATTTCTCCCGGATGAATATTAGGTAATTTGTTCATTATTAATGGTCTCCTTTATTTATGATAATCTGTTATTTTTAAATCATATGCATTATTATTTTCCCACCGAAACACTATTCTCCATTGGTCATTTATTCTTATACTATAAAAATTTTTATCTTTTCCTTTAAGTTTTTTTAACCGATTTGAAGGTGGAATTTTTAAATCGATAATAGTTTGGGAATTATGTATTATTCTGAGTTTTCTTCGCCCGATACTCTGAATTCCCAAAGGAATTTTTACAACTTGATAACCGTTAAATATTTTCTCGGTATCTTTTGAACCAAATGAAATTATCATACTTACCTTCTGCGTTATTAACGCCAAAGATAACTATTTTGTTTTGAATTAACAAATTATTAATGTCATGTCAAGTGTATTATATCGACAAAATTTACAAACCTTGGTATGGTAATAGTATGCTTGACATAACACTAAACTGTTTAGTATTATTTATGGGTTTTGTTATATTTGCAACGCAAACTATAAAACTATGACAAAAATAGATTTATCACAATTTGATAATATAATCTTTGATTTCGGAGGAGTTATTCTTGATATTAATCCCGAACTGACAAAACAAGCATTTATAAATATTTACGGGAAAAAATCTGTTGATAAACTGTTTTCGGAGAATTTAACTCAAAAGTTTGAAAACGGACTAATTGACTTTGATGAATTTTTTTTATTAGCAAATAATATTGCAGGCAAAGTTGTTTCAAAAGAAGAGTTTACAGCTGCATAGAGCAAAATGCTGTTGGACTATCATCCCGAAAGGATAAAAAAGATTAAAGAACTGCGAAAAACGCATAAACTATTTTTATTAAGTAATACCAATCAAACACATTTCGATAATTTTGACAATAAATTAAAAAAAGAGTATAATTGTCGATTACACGACCTTTTTGACAACTTGTTTTTGTCGCATAAGATGAAAATGATAAAACCGAATCTCGAGATTTTTAAAACGGTAATTAAAAAAGAAAAGTTAATTTCCGAAAGAACACTTTTTATAGAAGATTCCGAAGAAAATGCTGAAACTGCCCGCCAAACGGGCATTAAAACTTTGGTTATTAAACGTAACAGTAACTTTTACGATTATATCGGTAAATCTTAAATACGCAAGAGATAATGCAAAAAATCTAAAAATACTTTATAATTTAACTGAATAGAAAAAAAATACTAATTTCGTTTGTTAAAATTTTGAGAATTGATAAAGTATGTTTCACGAATTATTATAAAATGCTAAGAGAAAATTTTATTAAGATGCTTGAATCAAGCATCAAAGAGAATTGGGAACATCCGGCGATGACAGATTATTTGGGTGAAAAAAGCATTACTTATGCGGAGTTGGCAAAGCATATTATCAGATTTCATATAATTTTTGAAAAAAACGGAATAAAAAAAGGTGATAAAATAGCCATTGTAGGTAAAAATTCAACAAATTGGGCTCTTGTTTTTTTGGCAACAGTATCATACGGAGCAGTGATAGTGCCCATTTTACACGATTTTATTCCTAATAATGTTCATCATATTGTAAATCATTCCGATTCTACCGTATTGTTTTCAACTGATGATAAATGGGACGATCTTGATGAAGTAAGCATGCAAGATGTAAGAGCTGTCTGTTCGTTAAATGATTTTAGAATACTTTTCCAAGGTAATCACGAAACAGTATATAAATCGTATTCAACATTAGATGCTATTTTTGATAAAAAATATCCCAACGGACTTACTCCTGATGATATAAAATTTGATGATTTTCCAAATGATAAATTGATGGTAATTGATTATACATCGGGTACAACAGGATTTAGCAAAGGTGTAATGCTTTCATGTAACAGTATTACGGGAAATGTTTTGTTTGCAAAAACAAATCTGAAAATAAGTATTGATGATACTACTGTTGCATTTTTACCAATGGCACATGTTTACGGAATGGCTTTTGATTTACTATATCCGATAGTTTCGGGAGCACATGTTCATTTTGTAGGTAAAACTCCGTCGCCGAAAGTGCTTATTGATGCTTTTCAAACCATAAAGCCAAAAAATATATTTTCGGTTCCGCTTATTCTCGAAAAGATATACAAAAAACAGTTATTACCGGTTCTTAATAAACCTTCGATGAAATTATTAACTAAGGTTCCGATAATAGATAAGAAAATATACGACCAGATACGAAAAAAATTGATGAAAGTATTTGGCAATAATTTTTATCAAATGGTATTGGGTGGAGCTGCAATTAACAAAGAAGTTGAAGAATTTTTACGAAAAATTAAGTTTCCTTATACAGTTGGTTACGGAATGACTGAATGCGGACCTTTAATCAGTTATGCTCATTTTTATGAATTAAAACCACATTCGTGCGGTAAAATTCTTGAAGGAATAATGGAAGCAAAAATAGAATCGCCTGACCCTGAAAATATTCCCGGAGAAGTAGTTGTAAGAGGTGAAAATGTAATGATGGGATATTACAAAAATAAAGAAGCAACCGATGAGGTTCTTAAAGACGGATGGCTATATACAGGTGATATGGGCATTATCGATAAGGATAATTATTTATATCTGAAAGGAAGAAGTAAGAATATGATTCTTGGTCCAAGCGGACAAAATATTTATCCCGAAGAGATAGAAGACAAACTGAATAATATGCCTTATGTGTCGGAGTCGCTGATTTTGGAAAGCAACAATAGAGTTGTTGCTCTTGTATATCCCGATTGGGTAGCAGCCGACGAAGTGAATTTAAGTAAAGAAGATATTGAGCAGATAATGGAAGAAAACAGAAAAACTATTAACAGCGAACTCGAAGCATATCAAGCAATAACTAAAATTAAACTATATCCTACCGAATTTGAAAAAACACCTAAAAAGAGTATTAAAAGATTTTTATATAAATTTTAAATCTGCATTTTTAAAAACGACGAATAAAATTAATTAGTTTTGTCGTATAAAACACTTATAGAAAAAATATTATAGTGTTTCACAATGTTTAGAAGTTACGGCTTCTTTTTTAGATTTATGTTTAGTTGAAAACCAAACTTTTAGTAAAATTATATTTTAGTGAGTAAAGCATTACAAAAAATTTTACCGTTTATACTATTGGCATTGAGCTTTTCATCATACGCTCAACTGTCGGTTGGAGCAAGAGCAGGATATGGTGCTTACGGCGTTTATTTTGAACCTGATTTAAACAAATATCAAGTTCCTTATTTACTGTATAATACAGGGTTAATGTTTGTTTACAACAATGAAAATAATGCCGGAGTTCAATTTGAGATAAACTATGCACAAAAAGGGTGGCAGGAGCAGGATACATCTGTTATCGGCTCAAATTTTACCCGCAGAATAGATTATCTTGAAATTCCTTTTTATTCGCATTGGGAAATAGGTTTTGGTAAAGTAAGACCTATGTTGATATTAGGACCTTATTTAGCTTTTAAACTTGGTGAAACTACCGACTCAACAAACTTTTCACACCTTTGGAACGAAAAAAACCCATACAATCATTACGAACAAGAAATACGTCCGCTTGATTTTGGTATTAAAATAATTGTAGGTATTAAATATAATATAACTAAACGTTTCGGTATTTTTATAGATGCCCGTTACGATTTTCAATTGGCGGGAGGAAGTAATATTTTTATTGATCGTCCTAACGAAATAAATGCAAGCAGATTAAAAGAATTAAGCGGCTCGTTTGGTATTTTATGGAATATTAAAACACAAAAAAAGAAGATTGTTAAAGAAGGTTACGAACCTACAAAGGACTTTATGGAAGAAGAGTAATAAATTGCTTAAAAGCATTATCATGCTAAATATTCTCAAAAAAATAATTTTCGCCTGTATTTATGCTCTGTTATTATCCTTGTCGGGATGTAAAAGTGACATACAAAAAGAGATTATTCGTTTTGAATTTGAAAATAATAAAATTACGGTAGTCAAAATAGACAGCATAAAATCATTTACCGAATTTACCGCTCAAGACAGTATTTTTATTCTTAAACAAAATTACGATTCGCTGTATCGCAAAAAACTTTACGATTTAAACAATCAGTTACAAAAGTTGACAAATGAAGTTAACGATGCTCAAAAAGAGCTTACAACCATTACAAACGACAGAATGTATAAGATATATAAAAATGCGGTTGACGGGTTGATACAAAAAAAACAAAGAATTGAAAAAATTATCTTTATTTATAAAAATGATATTAAACAAACAGAATTTAATAAATTATCAGTTAAAATAGATAATTTGTCAATTTATCCCGATTCTGTTGTTGGATATTTATTACTTGTTGTTTTTACCGGAAAAGAAAATTATTTACCGATTGAAACTTATAAAAGAATCTATCTGTTTGATATATCTAAAAATAAAATAAGAGGAGTTGTAAGAAACTCTGCTTATTACACAAAAAAGAGTGTCGTAACTTCTATTAATGTTGAATAATATTAACTAATTATAACTTATTAATTTATATTTG
>CAYRJP010000094.1:0-7923 GCA_964424425.1 uncultured Bacteroidales bacterium
TTTGCTTCTGTTAAAATATCTGCAAAAGCAATATTTTTAGCTCCTACAATATGACCATCGGCAAATGATTCTGCCGAGCGAATATCGAAAATATCATATTTTCCTGCCCATTCAGCAACTTCTGCATCAGTAGCGGGAGCAGCAACAACAAATTTCTTTCCGTCGGCATCTTTAAGAATATGGTTTATATCCATATCTTGAGAGATAAGATAGTCTTTTAAAATTTCAAAAGCCGGTTTTGCTGTTTCTACCGGATCATCTTTACATCCTGTTAAAACAAAAGCAGGAAATAATAATGCAATAAATAAATACTTTAGTGTTTTCATCATTTTGAGTTTTAAATTTATTTAAATAATTGTTTATAATTTCTTTTTTTGCAAGTCACGGTGTGAGTTGTTGATTTAAAGACATTTTAGAATCTTAAAAAGTGATTTTAAAATATAATTTACATTGTGATTATTATTAAATACATTTAACAGCCGCCACCTGCGTCGTGAGTATCCGATGTGCCAAGGGCTTCAAGATTTTTTTCAACATAGTCGGGATAAGCTAATTCCCATTTTTTAAAACCACCTTCGAGAGCATAAACTTTTTTATATCCCATTTTCATAAGAGTTTCGGCAGCAAGGATACCTCTGTTTCCTTTTTTACAATAAAGAATAATAATCTCATCTTTTGCGGGCATATAAAGACCTGCATTGTCCCAAAATGCTTGTTTACCTATTTGAAATTCAAGACTTCCGCGACTAAGCAGAACTGCTCCGGGAATATATCCGGGATAGTATTCAAGCGGAGAGCGAACATCTATTAAAGTATAAACACTATCGCCGCTCATTATTTCAAATAGTTGATTGGGAGTTATTAAGTTTACTTTTTGTTTAGCATCCTGAACCATTTGTTCAACGGTAACAGGCGAGTTGTTTGAACAACTGTAAAGTAATGCCGAAAAGGCAATTATTAATATATAATGTATTTTTTTCATTTTTATATGTTTTTTTGTTAAGTAAATACTGTTATTAATCTGAAAATTATTCTTCACATTCTAAATCTTCGTATCCTGTAATCATAGACCAAAGATTTGTAAATATTTTATGTCCTGTAGTTATCAGATAAAGATGAATAATTATAAAAGCAACTAGGGCAAAAGCACCTAAAGTGTGAATCACTGCAATTACTTTAAGACTTCCTACTTCAATTGTTTTTTCGGGATAGTGAAAAAACATATAAGCAAATCCTGTAAACAATTGAACGGGAAATACAAGAATAATAAGAGAGAAATAGACAATACGCTGTAAAGGATTTAATTTACATTCTACTGTTTTTTTTACGGGATGTGGTTCTTTTCTGAATATTCCCGATACATAATATAATATTTGAGATTTTATATTATGTTTTACCGGTAAAAACTGACGGCTTTGTCCGGTAACAAACATCCAAAACACTGCAAAAATTGTAAGAATCAAAAATACCCATCCTGCAGTAGAGTGCAATCTTACGGCTTTTTCGTAACCGAATAGAGAAAATGAACTGTGAATTTCGAATCCGGTAAGAGCCAATAGCACAACCAAAAGCATTTGTGACCAGTGCCAAAAGCGTTCAAATCTGCTGTATATTTTTACTTTTTGCATAATTTCTTATTTTTTTAATTTAAATGACATGAATATTCTTATTGCGGCATGAACAATTACACCAATCAGAGATAGCCATATTAAAGACATGCCTGCAAAATCAACTGCTTTTGAAGCATCTCTACCCGGAAGATAAAAATCTGTTAAGTTGCTTAAACGGCTTTCTTTGCTGTGACATTCTTTACAGCTTAGTGCTTGTTCTTTTGGTGAAACCATATGATTTATTGGCCAAGTGGCTTCTGTTTCAATAAAATCGTATTCTCCGCTGTATGGTCTGTGAGCCAGTTTCATTCCCACTTCGGCAGCTTTTTCAAAGTCAAAGTCTTTCCAGAAAGCCCCTTCGTCTTTTTTAGGAGCCCATAATTTTAAGCTGATAAGAGTTTTATTATTAATATCATACGGTTGTTTTCCGCGATGAACTTTTACAGGCCATATTTTGGCTGTGCTGTCGGTGTATGAACCGAACAGACGATTTATTTTTACGGGAATTTCGCTTATTGTATCTTCAAAAAGATAATGGTCGGCAGTTCCGTTAAACCAAGTGTATTCAGGTTTAACATGGTTGTCCCAAACAAAGTTACCTTTTATTGAAAGATAGTTATGATTGCCGTCGGCATCATTTTCGGCAATGGGTTGACCATCATCGGTTAATCTGCCTGCCGAAGAGTAATCCCACCATAATTTTGTGGCATTTACTTTTGCATATTCGGGTATATGGCATGCTTGGCAAGTAACTTTCATGTAGTGATTATCAAGCAGTTTGTCGTTGTGAGGAGTGGCTGTATGACATTGTTCACAAGTAATTCGGTTTACATTTGCAGCCGAAACAGAATATAATTTACCTTTAATATTGTGTTTTTCGGTAATATGACAGTCTATACACGCCATGTCTTTACTTTCGGAAGTCATGTGCACATCAACATCGCGGCTGCAACCTACTATGGCTTGTTCAAGGTCGCCGTGTTTTACATTATTACCGCCTCCGCCATAAAAGTGACAAATACCGCAATTGTTTTTGTTTGGCAAGCCTACATTTTGAGCAACATAAGGATAGTCGGGAACTTGATACTCTTTGTTTGCAGTTTCTTTTGTGGCAGGCCAACCGTAATGTCCTTTTTGTTTAAAATAGGTTCCGGTATTATCGTGACACACCAAACAATCAATATTTCTATTGTCAGAGAAATCGAATGAGTCATCTTCCCAAGCAAGACCAATGTGACATCGCATACAAGAACCGTTATTGCCTATTACTCCGGTACAAAAGTTATTTATAAGATTCTTTTTACCTATTGTAACTTTTCCTCTACCGGGTATTTCGGTTTCACGTTCCCATTTCCAGTGGGCTGTTGCCATAATTTCGTCATCAGCACCGTTATGACAACTCAAACAAGCCTCGGTAACTTTATTTGGAGTTTCAAATTCTTGATTTAAAATCTCAAACTTAGAGTGGTCAACCGACGGCACATGTTCTGACCGTAACTTTACATTTACTTTTGGTGCAATATTACTGTTGTTGGCTAGTTTTACGGTAAGCCATAAAACCATTGCCGGAAATACTATTGTAAACAGTATTGTTGCAATTGAGTTTTTAATTTTTATATTCATCTGTTTATAATTTAATTTTCACTTGTCAGATGGAACCGCATGATGAAAAATAATCATTATAGTGTATGTTAATAATTATTTTTATCATGTTTGTTTCATCTATTTTAAGATTTAGATTAAATATTTAATATTTTAGTTTGATTTAATTTTTATTCCTATTTTTTATTGAAGTATAGTTGTAATTTTTACAATGTAAAGTTAGATATATAACCCATATGAGTTGTGTTTTAAGGGGGTGAGGGTATCAAGTGTTTTTTTTAACTTTAATAAGTGTTTTTTTGACCTAAAACAACGGATGTTTTGATAAAGATTAATATATTTATCAAAAATATGATAAAAGGGAAAAAATGACTTGTCTTGACTGTAATATTTGCGATCAAAAACTTGAATGTTTGATGTCGTTGGCAAAGGAACAGGCTGATTTATTGGTTAGTAAATCGAAAACAGTAACTTTTAGAAAAGGGGAGATAATTTGCAAGCAGGGGGTTTATGCATCAAAAATTTTATATTTAAAAAAAGGATTGGTAAAAACATATCTTGAACATCCCGATAAGGATGTGATCTTTTGTGTGAAACCCGTAAAAAGTTTTATTGGTCTTGAAGCCTTATTTAATAACAGGATTTATCCGTATTCGTGTACTGTATATGAAGATTCTGAGTTTTGTATGTTTGAAGCTGATGCGTTTCAGCAAGTTATTGAACAAAACGGTAAATTTGCCGCATCAATAATACAAGATTTGAACTTATGGGTTTCGAGGGTTTATGAAAGGATAATTACATTGACAAAGAAACAGGTTGCGGGTAAATTGGCTGATATTTTAATTTGTTTGAGTGAGAGAGTATATGTTTCAGATGATTTTATTCTTACAATTTCGCGTAAAGATTTGAGTGATATTACTCAATTGTCACAGGAAACATTATCGCGAGCAATAAAGGATTTTAAACAAGATGGTGTTATTGCTGTTGAGGGGAAAAATTTTAAGATTATTGATAAAGATAAATTAAAACGATATAGTGAAATAGGATAAAAAAAGCGACTTTTTAGTCGCTTTTTTTATTTTATAGAATAATGAATTTTAAGCATTAAATTCATTTACTTTCTCATTTCCTACTTTTATTGCATCAAGGTTTAAAGGTATCAATTTATGGTGTCTTTCAGGAAGTGATTTTTCTAAACCTTTTTTTATGTTTTCGGTTTTAATAATTGGTTTTATCTTTAAAAAAGCACCAAGCACAATCATATTAAATGTTTTTGGATTACCCATTTTGGCAGCTTCTTCAGCACCTTCGATAGTATAGACTTTTATGTCTTTACGTGTAGGAGGGTGAATGATACCATTGGGGTCGAACAATAAAACGCCTCCGGGTTTTACCATATCTTGAAATTTATCAAGAGATTGCTGGTTTAAAATTATGGCAGTATCAAATTCATGAACAATGGGAGAGCTTATTCTGTCGTCGCTGATAATTACCATGACATTAGCAGTTCCTCCACGCATTTCAGGTCCGTAAGATGGCATCCAACTTACTTCCTTATCTTGCATAATCCCTGCATAAGCCAAAATTTTACCCATTGAAAGAACACCTTGACCGCCAAAACCTGCAATTATTATTTCTTCTTTCATCTGTTTAAATTTTTATGTTTAAAGTCTAAAATAAATTAGTCTTTCAACAGTTATTTATTCTCTATTAATTAAATTAAGATTCGGTTGATTCATCTTTAATATCACCAAGCGGATATAATTTGAACATATGTTCTTCCATCCATTTGTTGGCTTCAACAGGTGAAACTTTCCAACCTGAGTTACAAGTAGAAACAACTTCAATAAAAGAAAGTCCTGCTTTCTTTTTTTGATTTTCAAATCCTTTACGAATAGCCTTTTTTGCTTTGCGAATATTAGCCGGAGTATGAACGCTTACACGTGTAGCATAAGTAACACCCGGAAGTAAAGCTATCATATCGGTTATTTTCAACGGATAACCGTGTAAACTTACTTCACGACCAAACGGGCTGGTAGATGTAGGCATTCCTATTAATGTGGTAGGAGCCATTTGTCCGCCTGTCATACCGTAAATAGCATTATTAATAAAAACAACGGTAATATTCTCACCGCGGTTACAAGCGTGAATAATTTCAGCTGTTCCTATAGAAGCTAAATCGCCGTCGCCTTGATATGTAAATACGAAATGGTCGGGCATTAGGCGTTTTGCTGCAGTAGCAAGGGCAGGAGCTCTACCGTGAGCGGCTTGTTGCCAGTCGATATCAAGATAGTTGTATGCCAATACTGAACATCCTACCGGTGATATACCTATTGTTTTATCTTGAATACCCATCTCTTCGATAACTTCGGCAATAAGATTATGTGCAACGCCATGACTGCAACCGGGGCAGTAGTGCATGGGTGTATCGGTAATTATTTTTGATTTTTTAAAAACCAGATTTTCAGGTTTTATGATGTCTTTAATTTCTAAAACAGACATATTAATTTCCTCCTAATATTTGTTTTTCAAATGCTGTTACTACTTCGTCGGGAGAGTGAACAACTCCTCCGTAACGACCAAAATGTTCAACGGGAATTTTTCCGTTTACGGCAAGACGAACATCTACAACCATTTGTCCTGCACTCATTTCTACAGCTAACATTCCTTTTACTTGGTTTGCTAATTCAGAAATGCGTTTAGTTGGGAAAGGCCAAAGAGTAATAGGACGTAAAAGACCTAATTTAATGCCTTTTGAACGTGCAATTTCTACCGATTTTTGACAAATACGAGCTGATGAACCGTAAGCTACCAAAAGATATTCGGCATCTTTAGTTTCAAACTCTTCAAATCGAACTTCGTTTTCTTCTATTTTGCGATATTTTGCTTGAAGATGATGATTATGAACTTCTTGTTTTTCAGCTTCTAAATCAAGAGAAGTTAAGATATGACGTTCTCTGTCGGCTGTTTTTCCTGTTGTAGCCCACGAGCCTGAAATTTTTTGAATTTCTTCGTCTGTCCAACGAGGTTTATAGTCGCTTACTTCAACTTTTTCCATCATCTGTCCGATAACACCGTCGGTAAGAATCATGGCAGGGTTTCTGTATTTAAATGCTAAATCGAAACCAAGTTCAACAAAATCATTCATTTCTTGAACCGATGAAGGAGCAAGAACAATTAAATTATAGTCACCATGTCCGCCACCTTTTGTAGCTTGTGAATAGTCGGCTTGTGAAGGTTGAATGGTTCCCAGTCCCGGACCTCCACGCATTACATTAACTATAAGACACGGTAATTCTGCTCCTGCTAAGTATGATACTCCTTCGAGCATAAGACTGATGCCCGGACTCGAAGATGAAGTCATTACTCTTTTTCCGCATGAAGCTCCACCGTATAGCATATTTATTGATGCTGTTTCACTTTCGGCTTGTAAAACAACCATTCCGGTTGTTTCCCATGGTTTTTGAGCCATAAGTGTTTCCATTACTTCGGACTGAGGGGTAATAGGATACCCGAAATAACCGTCGCAACCACAACGTATTGCAGCTTCGGCTATTACCTCATTCCCTTTCATTAATTTTAATTCACCCATTACTTTATAATTTTAAAATCTTAAAACTAAATTTTTACCCTGTAAACAGTTATTACACTATCAGGGCACACAAGACTACAACTCATACATCCTGTACATGCTTCAGGATTTTCCATGTAAGAATAGTTGTAACCTTTTCCATTTACTTGTTTTGCCAATTGAAGTACGTTTGTAGGACATGCTACGACACATAAATTACAGCCTTTACATCTCTCAATGTCAACTTCAATGGCTCCTCTGACTTTTGCCATATTAATTTGTATTATTAGTTTAAGAAAACGTATTAGTTTATTAATTGTTTATTTTTATTTTAATTTGCCGGAACAGGAAAATCTTTGTTAAACTGTTTAACTCTGTTTTCCAAATCGGTAAATTGTTCTCTTTTTACTTGACTGACACAAGCTCTTAATCCTTCAGTGCGTTCACTTCCGCAGGTTATCAAACTTATGGCACTAATTCCGTAATACAGTAGTTTTTCCATTAATTCTCTACTGTTCATTCCGGGGTATGAAATGGTAAAATAAAAACCGTCAGCCAGTGTTTTGTCGATATCTTTATCATAAACTATACCAAAACCGTTTTCGGTAAAAATTCTTTTCATAATGGCAGCTTTCTCACCATATTCTTTAACTTCTTCAACAAAGTTAAAGTGTCCTTCGTTTGCAGCTTTAAACATTGCGGCAAGTGCATATTGCGATGAGTGACATACGCCTGAACTTAATGTATAAATTAAGCGTTGAACAACAACATAGCCTAATTTTGCTACACCAAAGCGTTTTTTAAGATTTTCGTAATCTCGATTATATAATTTATCCGACATGCATAACATTCCTAAGCGTTGTCCGGCATAGCTGAATGCTTTTGAACTTGAAATAAGTAAAATATAATTATCGGTGTAATTTGCAACTGTTGATTGATAAGGCGGTTGTCCGGGTTTTGATAAATCTTCTCTGAAATCCATGGCAAAATAAGCCAAATCTTCAAGAACAACAACATCATATTTATTAGCCATTTCACCTATTATTTTCAGTTCTTCGTCGGTAAAGCATATCCATGACGGATTGTTGGGATTTGAATATATTATTGAATTAATATTTCCTTTGCTTAATACTTCTTCGA
>CAYRJP010000095.1:0-1789 GCA_964424425.1 uncultured Bacteroidales bacterium
CTTAACATTATAAATACAAACGGACAAATTGTTAAAACAATACAAAATATCACGGATAATAACATAACTATTAGTAAAAATAATTTATCAAATGGTGTTTATTTTGTTGAACTAAAAGGAGACAATATTTATAGAAATAAACTAATTATTGAATAAAGTATCTTTCTCATAAATACAATTTTCTTTTTTATTGTTCTTATCTACAAATTAAAAATAACTCGTTTCAGTTTCTTTGAAACGAGTTATTTATTTCTTAATTTATTTAAAAACCTATTAAATTCTATCTCAAAATTAGGTGTAAACACTCCTTTACCCAAGTTGCTTTTTATCTCTTTAATTTTCCAAAACTTACCTCCGTTTAACTCATTATCATTTGTAACAATATTACCTTCATAAATTGTTGTAAAACAAAAAACAAGTTCTGTTTCAACATCAGATTCCCAACGATAGCGAGCAATTAACTCAGGATTAAAATCCAAGATACCTATCTCCTCTTTTGCTTCACGCAGAAGAGCTTTTTCTATGGTTTCACCAAAACTAACGTGTCCTCCCACAGCTGTATCCCATTTTCCGGGCTGTATCAATTTGTTATCGGGACGTTTTTGTAAAAATAACTCTCCTTTTTTATTAAAAACATGCAAATGAATAACAGGATGCATAAGAGTTTTATCGGTATGACATAAACTGCGGGGAGCTTTTCCTTTTATTTGTCCGTTGCTATCTACTATTGGCAGCCACTCTTCGTTAACTATTTTTTTATTTTTAAAAAATCTATTTATAAATTCAACAAGAAAATATACTCCCATTAATATATAAAAAAGTCCTCCACTAATGAAAGCCCATGCCTCTTTTGACATAAACCATACCGAATAAAACACCAACAACGTATGCAACATAAAAATAAAAAACAGAATCTTTAAACTTTTATTGAACTGTTTATATTGAGCATCTGACAGTTGAATATCTTTCATATAACGTTTCGACATTGAAAAAACAAAATTGTGAGGAGTAAAAGCCGAAACACCTAACAAAGCACAAATAATAACTCCTATTATTGCAGGTTTAAGTTTAAAAAATATATCGTTATCAAACAATAAAGATACTCCGCCAAGCCCTACCAAAAGAAGAGTATCAAACAATATAAATTTATCAAACCGTCTCTCTTTTATAAAAATATATACCAATTCCAATATTCCTATTATTATTGCAACCCATAAACCTACAATTGTTCCCCAAATTTCATCAGCAATAATAAAAACAAACAATGGCAATAAGCCCGGAAGCATTTTAATTAATATCTGTTTCATAATATTCTTACAACAGCTTGTTATTTGTTTGTGTAATCTACTGAGTGTTAAATAAATAAACACAAAAACCCATTATCACTAACTGTTTATAAATCAACAAATTCGTTCTTTATTAACTAAAAATATAGTGAATCTTTATTTAATATAACTAAAATAATTTTACTCCAAAGGAATAACCAAAATTTGTCCTTCTCGTAATTGAGAACCGGACTTAATTCCCGAAGCAAAACAAATATATTTTATTTTTACATTATACTTATCGCTAATGGTACTGTAAGATTCTCCGCTTTTTACTTTATGAATTGCTTTTACAGGTATCTTAATAATACTACCTGCTATCAATTTTTTTGCTTTATCGCCGTTTATATCAATAAGTTGCTTTTGCGAAATATTATAACGTAACCCCAAACGATATAAATTTTCTCCGTATTTTACTTTATGATTATAATAAACAACACTACTGTTTTTAACCGTTTTTACAG
>CAYRJP010000095.1:1889-7849 GCA_964424425.1 uncultured Bacteroidales bacterium
TATTTTACTTTATGATTATAATAAACAACACTACTGTTTTTAACCGTTTTTACAGCATTTACTTTTTTTATATTTGAATTTTTTTGCTGTTTCGGCTTTACTGTTTCTTTTTGTTGAACTTTTACAATTTGTTTATTTTTTTCTTTATTTGATTTATCCGAAATATTAATTTGTTCGTGCTTTTGCGACTGTGGTTTTACCTGTTTTTTCTCTTTTTTATTGATAACGGCACTTTCCGTTGTTGCCTTTTTAGTTAAATAAATATTATAACCTTTTACTCCGGCAAAAGCCAATGCTGCAACTAAAACTATACCGGCCAAAACATATAAAACACTTTTAAAACTAAAATTTAATATTTTTTTCTCCTCAATTAAAGGCTGTGAAAATTCCAAAACTTGTACCGATATGCAATCTTTTCCTCCTTTTTCGTTTGCCAAATCAATAAGGTCTTTACATTTATGTTCGGGTGATTTCTCCTCTTCTTTTAATATATTTTCAATTTCTTCGTTGGTAATATAATCGGTAATACCATCCGAACAAATCATAAAAACATCATCTTCAGTCACTTCAAGAGGTTTGCGACATACTCCAAATCTTAAATCTTTATTTTTACCGATAAGAATTTTTACATCTTCATCTTTCGGATTTTGATAATTTGTTACATGGTCGCGAGTGAGCAACTGTAATTTATTATCTTTCAAATGATATATTCTACTGTCGCCGGCATAAGCATAATATAATTTATTGTTTCGATAAATAACAATAGCAAGAGTACTTGCCATTCCTTTATATTTATTATTTTTTTGTATCTGCTCATACAAACTGTAATTGGCAAAAGTAACAGCATTGGTTAATGCACGCAAAATATCTTTATACGAACGATTGTAAAAATATTTTTTTATACTTTCGGCTGTTAACTTTGATGCCAAAGCACCGTGTCCTCCATCACCGTCATGTCCGTCACATACAATAAATACATATCCTCCCAATATGGGAAATTCCAAAATTGTATCGGTATTATATTCTTTTACTTTTCCACTATCGGAAATACTGCCAAAACTTATATTTAAATTTGTATCTGTCATAAACTAAATTTTTTATGCAAAAAAATAAACTAAAACAACAATAACAAGTAAAGCCGGCACCATATTTATTATTTTTATTTTTGTTATTTCCAATATATTCAATGCCATTCCTATTAATAATATCCCGCCAATTGCCGATATTTCATCAACAATCAATTTCGATAATTTATCACTAAGCACTCCTGCAAAAAGTGTTAATCCTCCTTGATAAATCAGCAATGGAATTACCGAAAACATTACGCCTGCACCCAAAGCTGCCGACAATGCTATTGCCGATACTCCATCCATTAGCGATTTTGCAAGCAACAAATTAGGCGGATTACCAAGTCCTTCTTCAAATGCTCCGAGTATTGTCATCGAACCCATACAATACAACAGAAAAGCCGTTACCAAACCTTCACTAAATTTGCTGTTGTCCAATTTTACTTTACCTTTTATAAAATTACTAAAGTCGTTTATTTTTGATTCTAACTTAAAAAATGTGCCTATTATTGCTCCAAGCACCAAACTAAATACCATAAGTAAATAATTTTGTGTTTTCAGAGCCATATCAATACCAATAAAAAAAGTAAAAAGACCTATTGCCTGAAATACAATCTTAACATATTTTTCTGATATTTTAGCATGAAAAATTAATCCTATTATACTACCTGCAATTATAGCTCCGGCATTTATTAAAGTTCCTGTCATTTTTTTTACAAAAATATCATTTAATTATTTACTTTTTAAAACTACCGATTTAAGCGTTATTCCTTTCAAACGCCCCAACTGTCCGGTTAATCCGCCAAGCTCATCTGTTGTCCCTTCCAATACCAACGATATTATATTTTTACTTTTATCGCGTAAGCGTATCCCCTGACGACCGATAATAATATCAGCATAGTTTGAAATAATGCGATTTAACTCACTTATCTCATCTCTGCTGTTTACCATTATTAATATCGAACCTATTCTCTCTTCCATAAAAAATATTTTGGTCGCTAAATTTAATTAAATAATGCCTTATATCCACAAGTAATTTATTTTTTTCTCTGTTTTTATTTTTATAAATAACACTTAGTAAAAATAAATTCTTCTTTAAAAACTGATTAAAATCATTATCTATTGATGCTATTTTAATTAACATTGTTTAAATTTACTCACTATTTAATACTTGTTGCAATGATTGAAAAAACTGAACTTATTGTTTGTTTAGGCAGTTCGTGTTTTGCACGTGGTAACAAAAAAATTATTCATGCCATACAATCATACATTGAAAACAATAATTTAGCTGACAGAGTTGTATTGCGAGGCAGTCATTGTTTCGGACTATGCACAAAAGGACCTATTTTAAAAATCAATAATCGCTTTTTTGAAAATGTAAATCATCTTGATGTTATTGATATTCTTGATAAAGAATTTTCAGAAGAAACATTTTAATAAAAAGATGATTTGCTTTTTTACATTTAATTAAAAAAACAAATATTTAACTAAATCCATATTACGGTGAAATTAATATCATCAATAAAAGAAAACTGCAAACTATGTTATGCCTGCATAAGAGTTTGTCCGGCAAAATCAATAAAAATAGAAGATGAACATGCTCAGGTAATTCACGACCGTTGTATAGGATGCGGTAATTGTGTTACTGTATGTGCATCGGATGCTTTACATTACGCCGACTCAATAGAACAAACTCAACATCTGATTAAATCATCCGAAAAAGTAATTGCCATTTGTGCACCAAGTATTGCAGGTGAATTTTCGGATATTACCAGTCGCCGTAATTTTGTGGGAATGATTAAAGAATTAGGATTTGACTATGTTTGCGAAGTAGCTTTTGGTGCCGACCTTATTGCAATAAAATACAGAGAACTTTTTAATAATTTTAAAGGTAAATATTACATTACAACCAACTGCCCGTCAGTGGTTTATTATGTCGAAAAATATCACCCCGATTCTATAACCAACCTTGTTCCGTTGGTATCGCCAATGATTGCAATGAGTAAAGTTGTTCATAAAAAATACGGAAAAGATGTTAAAGTTGTATATATAGGACCTTGCACTGCCGCAAAAATGGAAGCCGAACGTTTTGACGATGACGGTAAAATTGATGCCGTATTAACATTTACCGAATTACGAAAAATGTTTAAACAAGCAGAAATTACCGAAAATACAGTTGAATATTCCGATTTCGACCCGCCTCACGGAGGTAAAGGCTCTCTTTTTCCTATTAATCGCGGAATGTTTCAAGCAGCAGGCATCAACGACAGTTTACTCGACGGCAGAGTTATTATTACCGAAGGAAGATACAATTTTATTGAAGCTATTAAAGAATTTGAAAACTTACAACAATTAAAAAAACACATTGACCTTTTTTATTGCGACGGCGGATGTATTATGGGTCCCGGCACTTCTCCCAACGGGAAAAAGTTTTATCGCCGAACTTTAGTTATCAATTATACAAAAAAACGTTTAGAATTAAGCGATAAAGAGTTATGGAAAAAAAATATTAAAGAGTTTATCAGTCTTGATTTCAGCCGAAAATATAAAGCTGATGACCAACGCATGGTTAATCCCGATACAATTCAGGTTGATAAGGTTCTTGCCGCTTTAGGTAAACATACAAACCAAGACCATGTAGATTGCGGTGCTTGCGGATACTCTACTTGTGAAGAATTTGCAATTGCAGTAAGTCAAAAGTTGGCTAAGCCCGATATGTGTATGATTTTTAATATTAAAAACAAGCAGAACTATATTAAAACATTAAAAGTTACCAATAAAAAACTTGAAGAAACACGAAAAGCTCTTGAAGAATCCGAAAAACTGGCAAAAAAAGAAAAATCGGCAGTAAAAGAAGTGTCGAATACAACAAATGTAATGTTGCAAAAAATTCCGTCGGGACTGGTGTTGGTAGATAAAGATTTGAAAATAATAAATTCAAACAAGAAATTTATTTATTTGTTAGGCGACGATGCCGAAGCTATTAACGAAGTAATACCCGGTCTTAAAGGTGCCGACCTTAAAACTCTGTTGCCTTTTAATATTATTAACTTGTTTAAGTATGTTATAAGTAATAATACCGGCGTTGAAAACAGAGATATTGAAATAGGTAATCAACTTCTTAATATTTCTATTTTCCCTGTAAAGAAAAACAAAATTGTAGGTGCTGTAATTAAAGATATGTTTGTGCCCGAAGTAAGACGTGAAGAGGTTATCAGCAGAATTACCGAAGTTATTGATAAAAATCTTAAAATGGTTCAAAATATAGGTTTTTTGCTTGGCGAAGGAGCATCAGAAACAGAACAGATGTTAAAATCCATCATTAATTCTTACAAGTCGGACAATAAAGAGTAGCATTTAAAAACGCGGTATCCAAAATTTAATTTATGAGTAACCAATTTTACATAGAAGTAAATTGTCAGCAAAAAAATCACGACGGAGAAAGAATTTGCGGCGATGTATTTATATCAAAACGAATAAAAGAAGAAAAACGAATAATAGCTGTGTTGAGCGACGGAATGGGACATGGCGTAAAAGCAAATATTCTTGCTACTCTTACCGCATCAATGGCTGTTAATTTTACCAAAGAGCATAAAGATTTTAATACTATTGCCGAAATTATTATGAATACTCTGCCTGTGTGCAGTATTCGGAAAATAAGCTATTCTACTTTTACTATTATTGATATTGAAATTGACGGTAAAGTAAGTATTTTGGAATATGATAATCCGCAAACTTTAATAATAAGAAACAAAAAAGAATTTAATCCCGAATGGCAATGTATAATTTTAAACAGTGAAAACAATCGCGGAAAAGAATTACGTGCTTGTGAATTTTATCCCGAAAAGGGCGACCGCATAATATTTTGTTCCGACGGCGTAGTGCAATCAGGACTTGGAACTCCGCGCTATCCGTTTGGTTGGGGAAATAATAATTTGCGTGATTTTGTTTTTGAAACAATAGAAAAAAAATCATATATATCGGCTCGTCGTTTGGCAAAAAAAGTATTAAATGCTGCTGTGGGAAACGATAATTATAAGCCGAAAGATGATATTTCATGTGCTTCAATATTTTTTAGAGAACCGCGAAAACTATTGCTTGTAACAGGTCCTCCTTTTGAAAAAAAGAAAGATATTGACCTTGCAATGGCTGTTTATAAATATCAAGGGAAAAAAATTATTTGTGGAGCTACCACCGCCGAAGTTGTTGCTCGTGAATTAGGTTTAGAAATTCGCGACAGCATGGAATTTCTTGACAACGACTTACCTCCTATTTCATATATTGACGGCATTAACCTTGTAACAGAGGGTATTTTAACTCTCGGGAAAGTAGTTGAAATACTGAAAGAACATACAAGCGAATATGTTCCGGGAAGAGGACCTGCCGACCAAATTGTAGAATTATTTTTAAAAAGTGATGAGATAAATATTATTGTGGGAACACGCATAAATATAGCACATCAAGACCCTACTCTACCCGTTGAACTTGAAATACGAAGAACAGTAGTAAAAAGAGTTGCCCGACTACTCGAAGAAAAATTTCTTAAAGAAGTTACTATGGAATATATATAAGTAATATAATATCAGAAGAAAATGAAAGGAAAAATATTAGTAATTTTAACAATAATATCAATTCAACTTTTTGGGCAAGTCAATAACTATATTGAATATTATAATTTAACAAATGAAGGAGATAGGCAAGAATATTTAAAAAATGATAGTTTAGCTTATATATTATATTTGGAAGCATTTGAGAAAGTTGATTATATTCACTCGGACAAATTAATAAAAGCAGCAGAATTAGCAATAAAACAAGAAGATTATAAAAATGCCTATAATTTTTCAAAGCAAGCAATGATTTTAGGAACAACAAACGAATTTTATAAACAAAAAG
>CAYRJP010000096.1:0-7808 GCA_964424425.1 uncultured Bacteroidales bacterium
GGATTACCCGGCAGAGTTATAGGAAGTGAATTTGTTGACAGAATAAACAATGGCGAAACCCGTCCGTTTAAATGTCCGTGGAAATGTTTAAAATCATGTAACTACAAAGAAGTTCCTTATTGTATTTCTCAAATATTGCACAATTCATCGCAAGGTAAATTAAACGAAGGATTTGCTTTTGCAGGTTCAAATGCATACCGAATTACAAAAATACAATCGGTAGAAGAACTTTTCAATGAGTTAATTCAAGGATACGAACAAAGTATTATGAGAAGTGTAAATATCTCAGAAAAAATAGCTGTGTAAAATATAAATATAATTATACATAAAAAAAGCGGATTGAATTATCAATCCGCTTTTTTTATATTGTGAATAATCAATTTTATTCAACTCCAAAAACATCTTTAAATGCTTGCTTAAAAGTATCCTTAGGCAAAGCACCCTGAGCCATCTGAGGCTGTCCGTCTTTAGGAACAAAAAGCAACGAAGGAATACTTTGAATACCAAACATTGCAGCTAATTCTTGCTGATCTTCAGTGTCGATTTTATAAATATTTAATTTTCCTTTATACTCTTCCGACAATTCGTCTAAAATAGGTGCTACCATTTTACAAGGTTGACACCAATCTGCATAAAAATCAATTAAACAAGGTAGCTCCCCTTCGTATTTCCACTCCTTATTTTGTTCAAAATTAAATACTTTCTCCTTAAATGTGTCTAATGTTAAAAATTCAATCATGATATTATAAATTTAATTAATTTCACTATATATTAAAATATGTTGATATGTCCATACAATTATTATACCAACTATTTTATTTTTCAATAAATATGTAAAATAAACAATTATCGTCAATATTTTGTTCATATTTAGATAAAATAAAGTCAAAAAAATTACTTTTGCGAATTATTAATGAAAAAATGTCATATTAGTGAATAAACATTTAAATCATATTGTATTTAGATACATAGCTGAAATTTGTGAAAAAGAAAATATAGAAGCCTATGTAATAGGTGGTTATGTGCGAGATATTTTTCTAAAAAGACCATCAAACGATATTGACATTGTAACAGTAGGCAGTGGTATTGACTTGGCACAAAAAGTAGCAAAGAAACTTGGTAAACACATCAAAGTATCAGTTTTTAAAAATTTTGGCACAGCAATGTTTCATTATAAAGATGTTGAAATTGAATTTGTAGGAGCTCGTAAAGAATCATACAATCGTAATTCTCGTAAGCCTATTGTAGAAGACGGAACACTTGAAGACGACCAAAAACGCAGAGATTTTACTATAAATGCCTTAGCTTTAAATCTTCATCCCGACAAATTCGGTGACTTGATTGACCCCTTTAACGGAATGAAAGATTTAACAAAAAAAATTATTCGCACGCCTCTCAACCCTGACATTACTTATTCCGACGACCCTTTGCGAATGCTACGAGCTATTAGATTTGCCAATCAACTTAATTTTACTATCGAAAAAGAATCTGTTGAAGCAATTGAAAGAAACAACGAACGAATTAAAATAATTTCGTTTGAAAGAATCTCAGACGAGTTAAATAAAATAATAATGTGTGATAAACCAAGCATAGGTTTTAAACTTTTGCAAAAAACAGGTTTATTAAAATATATTCTTCCCGAATTAGAAGCCATGAAAGGCGTTGATGTTGTTGAAGGAAAAAAACATAAAGATAACTTTTTGCACACTCTTGAAGTTTTAGACAACATTTGCATGACCACCGATAATTTATGGCTGCGATGGGCTGCATTGTTACATGATATTGCAAAGCCGGCAACCAAAAAATTCTCAAAAACTCAAGGCTGGACTTTTCACGGACACGAATTTAAAGGTTCCAAAATGATACCTTTTATTTTCAGAAACCTAAAACTTCCTCTGAACGATAAAATGAAATATGTTCAAAAGTTGGTAGGGTTACACATGCGTCCTATTGTGCTTGCACAAGAAGAAGTTACTGACAGTGCCATACGCAGATTACTGTATGAAGCCGGAAACGATATTGAAGATTTAATGACTCTGTGCGATGCCGATATTACATCAAAAAATCCGCAAAGGGTAAAACGATATCTGAATAATTATAAACTTGTCAGAGAAAAACTAAAAGAAGTTGAAGAAAAAGATAAAATAAGAAACTGGCAACCTCCTGTTTCAGGCGAAGAGATAATGAAAACATTTAATCTTAAACCATCAAAAGAAATTGGCGATATAAAAAAAGCTATTAAAGATGCTATTTTAGATGGTATTATTCCGAATAATTACGATGCTGCTTACAAATATATGTTGATAAAAGGTAAAGAAATGGGATTGTCGATAAACAAAAATAAAAAAGCTACCTAAAAGGCAGCTCCTATTATAAAACCCATTAAATACTATATTCTTTTATAATTTATATTCCGGAAGAGTTTCCATTAACTTTTGTCTGGCAAAGAATATTTTACTTTTTACTGTCCCTATAGGAATATCCAACTCCTCGGCTATCTCTTTATATTTATATCCGTCAACAAACATTTGAAACGGAATTTTAAAATCGTCTTGCAAATTATTTATCTTTTTTACAATTTCTTTATATGCATATTCCGACTCAGATGATACCGCCTCTTGCTTAAACGAAATATTTTCATTGTCAATCACTTTACTAAAAATAGTATTAGACTTTGTGTTTCGTCTGTAATTATTAATAAAGGTATTTTTCATTATGGTATAAGCCCATGAATTAAAATTACGAGGGTCGGTAAATTTATCTCTGTTTGATAAAGCTTTTAACATTGTTTCTTGCAACAAATCTTTAGCTTCTTCTGAATCTGTTGTCAAACTGTATGCAAAATACTTTAATTTTTCTTCTATACTTAATAATCTGTTTGTGAAATCTATTGCTGTCATAACTATGTGGGTTTGTTTAAATATAAAACTACTATTGTTCAACAATTTTGTTTAGCAAATATAGATTATTCTTAAACAGAAACCAAATGTTTTTTTAATACAAAACACTATTATTAAGACCTATTCTAAATAATAACGTATATTACAGCTTGATTTACAAGACATTCCATTGTGTATGTGTTATTTTTCTAAATTACATTTTTTTAGATAAAACTTATCAACAATTAAAAAAATCACATATTGAAATAAAAGAAATGACAAATTGATTTTATCGCGTTTGTTTAACAATACAGACAAATATTTCACAAACACAGGTAAAATAAGCTATAGAAAACATGTTTTGTTTAACAAAAATGAGATTTGAAATAGAAAGCGGTTAAATTACTTTATTATTGTACTTATAACATCACCAATATCTCCACATTTAATAACATTTTCAGGTAAAATATTTTCAAACGAATCAATTTGTAACCCGAATAATAATATTTTCTGATTGACAAATGTTGTTGATAATCTATTAATATAATCGGCAAATTGTTTTATTGTAAAAGAATTTGATATTGAGCATATTAAAAAATCAGCACTGTGAAAAGCGTTAATCTCCGTTAAACTTTCAAAGTCAATTGAACTCCCCAGATATGTAACATAATAATGATTTTTTTTCAATAAATAATAAACATATAATAAATCCAATTCATCGGTTTCTCTTTCGGGCAAAAACAAAACACAACGTTTACTTTTATCTTTATAAACAGGTAATATACCGTCAATAGCCGTAAATAACTTTTGTTTAATGACATTTTGAGCAAAATTCAATTGAACAATTGATATAGTTCCTGTCTGCCACAAAAGCCTGATTTTTTCAATAAAAGGTTTTATTATATCGGTATAAGTATTTTCAAATCCTCTATTTATAAACGATACGGATATTAATTTTTCAATTTTCATTATATCCAAATTAAACATAGCCATAGTTAATGCCTGAACTTGATCTTCAACATCGCTTTTTCGTGTAGTATATTCTATTACTTTCTCGCTTATCTCATCGTCTTTCAATCTGGCAATAAAAGAAATTTTAAGTCCGTTTTTGTTTAATGTTACAATATTCAACAATTTCCGCAAATCGTCGGATGTATAATATCTGATATTTGTTTTTGTTCGTTTCGGTTCCAGTAAATTATATCTTTTTTCCCAAATACGAATAGTATGAGCTTTTATCCCTGTTATCCGCTCCAAATCATTTATTGTATAAGTGTCCTTTTGCATGTATCCCTTTTTTTTAAGTCAAACAAATTTAATCAAATATTGTTTGACTTTTTATCATATAGTTTTATCTATATTTTACAGTATAAATATAATTAAGAAGAAACATTCGATAAATATACAATTTAACAAGAAAAAACAATAATAAACGAATTCTATAATATTACCTGCAAATACTAAACAATTATAGACACATTCTAAATTGTCGAAAATTATGCTTTAAATTACGGTATCTTTACATTCGAAAAGTGATTAAATGATGATTGAAGAAGTGATAATGTTTCCTTTAATGGTTTTAAATTTCATATTTTAATACTTATCTTAATAGTTTCGTGGTTAATAAATGCAGATAAAAAGGAAACATTAAAAAGTCTTTTGGATCCCCTCCAAAAGGCTTTTTTGCTTTAAATGATATTCTATATAAAAAAGACTACTTTTAGTATTAAAAATCGAAACACAAATAACTATATTTGCAACATGTATCTTAAAAGTTTATCGCTGTTAAATTTTAAAAATTACAACAAACTGGATGTTGATTTTTGCTCAAAGATAAATTGCTTTACCGGCAAAAACGGTGTCGGTAAAACAAATATCTTAGATGCAATTTATTATCTGTCGTTTTGCAAAAGTTTTTTCACATCTGTTGATTCTTTTAATATAAAACACGGTGATAATCTTTTTGTTATAAACGGACAATATCTGTTTAATAACGAAACCAATGAGAATATTTTCTGTTCGTTTGAACAAGGCAAACGAAAAAGATTTAAACGGAATAAAAAAGAATATGATAAACTTGCCGACCACATAGGATTGATTCCGCTTGTTATGATTTCGCCTTACGATATTAATTTAATAATAGGCGGCAGCGATGAACGGCGAAAATTTATCGACGGAATAATTTCGCAATACAACAGAAATTATTTATACGATTTACAAAGCTACAACCGTGCTTTGGCTCAACGCAATTTTATTCTTAAACAATACGGAAAAACAGGCTACATTGACACCGAAGTTTTAGATTTATACAGTCAACAATTAGCCGAATACGGCAGTAAAATATTTAACCGCCGTAATAATTTCATCAAAGAGATTATTCCTGTTTTTCAAAAATATTTTAAACATATCTCAAAAAATAATGAGCAAGTATCGTTGCAATACTCATCGCAACTGCACTCAAAAAATTTAGCCGATTTGTTAACCGAAAATATTGAAAAAGATAAAATTGCCAGATATACAACTACCGGTATTCACAAAGACGATTTAAGTCTGTTGCTTGAAGATTTTCCCATAAAAAAATTAGGCTCACAAGGGCAACAAAAATCGTATCTTACTGCTCTTAAACTTGCTCAATTTGAATACATTCAAAAACAGTGCGGATTTAAACCTATTCTTTTGTTAGACGATATTTTTGACAAATTGGACAGCGAACGTGTTGAACAAATTATAATTTTGCTTTCGCAAAATAACTTTGGTCAGGTGTTTATTACAGACACAAATCCCGAAAGGGTAAACAAAGTATTGAAACGTATAAACGGTGAATACTTTCACTATTCGGTAAATAATGCTAATATTGAAAAAATTCAATAACTAATGAAAAAATCAAATACACAACCGCTTAAAGATGTGATTAATGAATATGTTAATGCACTAAAAAAGAACCCTAAAATTAAAGAAAATATTATTGTCGGTTCGTGGGGAAAGGTTGTGGGTAAAATAGCAAAAAATGCTACCAAAAATATTTATATAAAAGACCGAAAATTAATTGTTTTTATACAATCGTCGATAATACGAAGCGAACTCCTGATGATTAAAGATGTGATTATAAGTAGGTTAAACGAAGAAGCAGGCACAAATATAATAGATGATATTATTTTAAAATAAATTTTAATATTTAGCAATAATGAACAGCAATACCGATAAAATATTATTTTTCCATGTGGGAACCGGTAAAACGGGAACAACATTTTTACAATACCGTGTTTTTCCTAAATTTAAAGGCATATACTATATCCAGCGAACAAAATTTCACGGCTCAAAAAGCATAATTGAAAACACAAATCACAAAAAATATCTTCTTTCGAGCGAGTTCGACCGTCAATTGGAATACGAAGTAAGCAAGTTTACAAAAAACTATCCCGACACTACGCCGATAATTGTTTTCAGAAGACAAGACGGCTATATTGCATCGCAATACAGACGTTTTGTAAAAAATGGTTTTCAAGGTAATTTTACTGATTTTTTTGATGTTGAAAACGATAAGGGATTCTTTAAAAAAGAGCATCTTAACTATAATCATCAAGTAGAAATTCTTAAAAAATATTTCACAAAAGAGCCTGCAATTTTTATTTACGATGAATTGCGGAATAATCCGAAAGAATTTATTGCCAAAATGGCAAAACTTATGGATGTTACAATAGATTTCGACAGCATAAATTTTAACCGAAAACACACATCATACAACGAAAAACAGTTAAAAATATTCCATAACCTGAGTCAACGTTTTGATTTGCGTAAACGTCGAGTTTTTAAAAGCGGCATAATGCACTTTCTTTGGCGATTGTATATGGGTTCAATAAGATATTCAATACTATATTTATCGAAACTTGTGCCAAATTCAAAAGTTGACAGCAAACCGCTAATTCCAAAAGATGAGTTAGAGAAAATTAAAGAATATTATAAAGCCGATTGGGAAAATATTTCAAAACGTGCTTATTCGTAAATTTACTCTATCCAATGTATTTTTTTTGATTCTCTTTTTACTGTTTTGCGGTATTTATATTTAGGATAACCGAACATTATTGATATTACGGCTTCGTGTTTATTCGGAATATTAAATATCTCTTTTACTTTTTTTACTTTGTTTATTGCCGCAGGAACAATGCCGTTCATTGAGCCGCCAAGTCCAAGCGAATGAATGGCAAACATTGCATAAGTGGCATAAATTAAAGCATTATTGGTATGTTCTTCTGCATCGGGGCGAGCATGAAAAATAATTAACGCAGGTGCCCCGCGTGTAATCCTGTCGCCATATTTCAACTTGTAATTTTCAAGTTTCGACATCGGATACAGATGGTTTTTTAGTGTGCTAAAAGTTTCAACACCCTTTTTGTATTTTATAATTCGGCTTACAACAGGACTGTCAACCCATTTTATAATATTATCAAGAAATTTCTCAATATGCGATAACGATGTTTCAATAACATTGCGATTATTCACCACCGTAATTTCTACTTTATTCGGCTCTGCACCATAAGGAGCATACCTTAATGCATCAATAATTTTTTCTGCCACATCTTTTTCCACAGGTTTATCTTTAAAATTCCGTATCGACCTGCGAGTTGAAATAAAGTTAATAAATTGCGAATAATCTACTTTATTATCAGGAAGTTTAATCAGATTGTCGCCATACGTATATTTTGATATTTTTACCGAATCGGTCGGACAAACAGCCATACACTGCCCGCATTCAAGGCAAATTATTTCCCTTTCGGGGATAAAATTAACAACCCCGTCTGTGTCTGCTTCTATAATATTGACAGGACAAACCTCTACACATAATTTACATTTTTTACATGTTTCCTGATTAATAGTATAAGACATTAGATATAATTATTTATTTATCAGCCTTAAAATATCCTACTATAA
>CAYRJP010000097.1:0-7754 GCA_964424425.1 uncultured Bacteroidales bacterium
CAAATAATATTTGCTTCATAAATATAAAACATAGAATGAATATAATTTTTTTCATCTGATTATAATTTAATTTTCAATGGTCAGATGGAACATCCTGTTTGTTAATTTACACTTTCAAATCAACACTTCTGCGATAATCATTGCTCGTGTGTGTTAAATAAACTTATCATGGATGTTTCATTACTTTACATTATTACTTGTTCTGTTTTTTATCTCCATTTTCAAAGTTACAGGTTTGTAATTAAATAGTTCTCTTAATAATTTATGCTCTTTAGGAACATCTTTTGCTAAGTCGGTAGGAAAATTATTCAACAATTTTAAACTTTTATACAAATACCTTACAAATGGCATAAATGGTAAAAGTATAAACGATACAAGATTAATTAAAAACAGAGGTATTGTTATGTGCTTAACTTTTACTCCGCTTATTTCACTCATTAATTTTGCCACTTCGGGAAAAGAATAGGCTTTTGGTCCTGTTAATTTTATTCTTTTACCGCTTAAATCGTTACGTAGTACTGTTTGTGCCGTAATTTCTCCTACATCTTCGGGCGAGATTGTTGGTATAGCATTAAAACCGCCGCCCGGGACTGTCATTTTTCCTTTATTTGTAAAAGAAAAAAATATTTCAAAAGCAGGGGCATCACCTAATATTGTCCAATTAAAGGTTGATTGCCTGATTTTTTCTTCTATTTCAATTTTTATCTCTCCAAACTCAGGTATTTTTAAATCTTCGAGCAATTGCTTTCTCATTTCGTAACCCGACATATAAACCAGTCTTGAAATATTTGCTTTTTTTGCCTGTTCCATAATCTCCAAAACAGCATCACGCTCAATCTCTTTCATCCTTCTGATTAGTTTATTGCTCATTGCCGAAAGGCATATTACAATAGCACCAACATTTTTTAAAGATTTTTCAATGATTCCTTTTTTTGTTACATCGCCTTGAAACAGTTCAACTTTATTACCGAAAATTTTCTTTGCTTTTTCTGTATTTCGTGTAACTACTTTTACCGGTTGTCCCTTTTCTACTAATTTTTCAACAACTTCTCGTCCGTAAAAGCCTGTTCCTCCGTAAACTATTATTTTATTATCCATTGTATAGAATTTGTATTTATTAACCTATTTTAATACCATGAGATTTATTATTGTATAGTTTCCATAAAATTAACCCCGTAATACCATAAACTATAATAGCGGGTATCGACGCTTCGATACCAAACTCCCCGCCATTAAAAAGACTGTTTTGACCTAAGCCAAATTGTAGTAGTGCATATTTTGAGATATTGCCTGAACCAAAATTAAACAATTTATTAAGTATTATAAAGTTCCATATAAAATGAACAACACTTGCATTCCAAACGGAGCCTGTTTTTTTGTAGATAATAAAAAACATTATTGATACAAACATTCCGGCTATTAAAAGCTGTAGTGCATTTATTATAGAATTTGCAGCTCCTATATGAAGTAGTGTAAAAAGCAATGAAGGAATAATAACCGACAGCCCCAAAGAGTATTTTCTGCTCAATAGATTGACTAAGTATCCGCGAAAAACAGCTTCTTCCAATATGCCCGCAGCTAACGACATTCCAAGCGATTTAAGAATGTCATCGACAATAATGCTTTGATTTAGAGCATTATTGGTAAATGCAACTGTCAGATTATTTGTTATAAAAAAAATGGATATTGTTATTATCGGCAACAATAACCCTATTAACAACCATTTCCAAAGTTTAAAATGATTGATGTTCAGCGTTTCTTTGTTTATAGGGATTTTTGAAACATATTTGGTGTATGCAATTAATAAAATCAATGTTATAGGAATTCTTAATAATTCGGTTATAAAAACTAATAAACCCGACTCATTTTGAAAGCCAATAATAAATCTCGGGATTACTGAAATAATTCCGCCAATTATAAAACAAAGAAAATAGCCTGTAAAATGCAACCAAACTTTAAAAGTCTTAATATTTTCCATAGTTTCAAATGTTTATTTTTAAGGTTACATGTAACTCCACGACAAAATACTCATTTCTTTATGTGTCAATGAGCAATTTTGTCATGTTCGTTTCATTTTGTTTCTTTATGCAATTTAAAATTTTTATTTATTAATCCTTTATTTATATAATCTTCATGCTGCTTTGTATCGTGTGTTGACATCAAAAGAATTTTTTGGTTCTCGTTATTATAAAATTCATCATAAAGATATTGCATTTGGTGTGCAATTTGTTTACGGTTTTCAAGTCGTTTTATACTTGCCAACCACGGTCTGTTTTTATGTTTTTCAAAATTTCTGTTTGTCCAAACAACATCGCCGGTAAATAAAAACTCAATTCCATTTTGTAATTTCACAAAAATAAACTGATGCCCTGTGCTATGACCGGGGGTTTTTATTAAAACAATTCCCGGAGTAATACAATGGTATTTATCATAATTTAAAGGTCTATAATTTTTAAATATCCCATTGGGAAATTCGGCATCAGTAATTGTTCGTCCCTCTATTTGCTCTTTTGTTAAAATAACTTTTTTAAGTATTTTATCAAGATGATGCGATTGGGCAATTCCGCCTACATGATCCCAATGTTCATGAGTAGCTAAAATCATATCTGCATCTAACAGGGCTTTTTGCATTAGCTCGTAGTTATTTTTTAAATAATCTTTACCGTATGGGAATTTTTTAAAAAGCCGTTGATTATATGGTGCTTCAATAATGATAGTTTTATCGGTATTTGCCAATAGAAAACAGGGAAACTCTATTTTTGATTTATCTGTAAAAAAATCACCAGCAACAACTCCCCACGCCGGCAATTCTCCTGTTGCTATTGTTAATAAATGGATACTTTTTATTAGTTCATCTTTTTTTGCTTCTGCAAGTTGCCTGACTTTTATAAAATCAATATCAAAATTTGATTTTTCAGGTAATGAACCATGCAATAATAAAAAATAAAAGAGAATAATAAGTATAAAAATAATTATTGTTATCATTTTACATCTTAATTTTGCTTGTTATATAAACTAACGGAATTCTATTTTTAATTTTAATTAATTTTTCGACCGAAAAATCATTATTAATTAAAAAAGACTGAAATTCATTGATACTCCATTTGTTAATTACCTTAAAACCACTAATTGATTGAGCAATTACCGAAAGTATTTTAGTTTTTATATTTTCGCCTACGCAAAATGTAGGGGCAATAAAAAGCCCGTCATTTTTTAAGACACGTTTAACTTCTTTTAAGCAAGTTTCCGGTAAATTAAGTAAGTGCATGATGTTTGATGCAATTACAATATCGAATGTGTTATCGGGAAATTCAAGATTGTAAGAATCTTGTACTAAGAAATTTATGTTGTCAATTTTTGAAAGTTGCAATTTCTGTTTTGCCATATCAATCATTTTTGGCGATATATCAATTGCCGTTATGCATGAAACTTTATTGTATACGGAAAACGGAATAATGCCTGTTCCTGTCCCGATATCTAATACCTTACTGTTTTTTAATAAATCATATCGTAATTTTTCAATTATGGTATGATAAGCACTGTTGGCCGTTTTGTCTATGAAAGAATCATATTTATCGGCAAATCTATCCCAGAACTTTTTTTCTTCAAATTTATTTGTTTTGAAGGCTACCTCTATATTTTTTGTTGTTTGATTTTTTTCAATAGATTGCAATATTGTGTTATTAATAGGTTTCATATAATTACTCTTTTAAATTAAATAAAAAACAAAGTAAAAATACTGCACGATATCGGGATAAAATATCCCAAAGTTGACTATAAATGCCCGAAAAGTGATTATATGAAAATGGCAAACAAATTTTAAAATTTAAGTTAACATTGTTGAAATGATTTATATAGACAGCAAAAATGACTTAGGAGTAATTCCAAAATGTCGCTTAAACTTTTCGATAAAATGACTAATGTTAGTGTATCCTACCATATATCCGACCTCAGAAACATTATGTTTTTTTGATTGCAGTAATTTTTTTGCTTCGTTCATTCTTACCGTTAAGGCATATTGATAAATGCTTTTCCCGAAAACTTGTTTAAATAATTTTTGCATTTTCCTTTTATTTATTCCAGATTGTTTAGCAAGCCTATCTATTGGGGGAATATTATTATAATGTTTTACAATAATTGCCTTTATAACAAACATTTTTTCAATATCAGATTGAGTGATATTAACTCTTTTATCATTGAGAGAACGATGTAATATCTTATCAAAAAACATATTGGCAAGCAAAAGTGTTTTTATTTGTAGTGATAATTTTGATAATGTACCTTGTAAATTGTTCTTGAAGATACTTTCAATATCATCTATTACTTCTGTCATTTGATAAGTAATTTCTTCGAATAGAAAATAATCTGTTGTGCTTAAAATACAATTATTTATATAGTCGTTTTGTTTATTTATATTTTTCCGCAGCCAATCTTTGGTAATAAATATTGTAATATTTTTAATTAACATATTAGCGGGAAATACATATTTGGTTTCTATACTATTTGATGGAAGAAAGATACCATTTATCGAATCTTTTCCTAAATTTTTTTTCTCAGTATTAATTTCTTGGGTTATGTTACTATTTGAAATCCAAAATATAATAGGTACAATATTATCGAAGTTGCTTTTTTTTCGAATTACCGTTGTCATTTCATTTAAGGTAACCTCATAGTATGTTATAAAAACATCCTTATTAAATTGCATTTGCATTAAATAGCCTTTACCCAAATTTGCCGGTAGCTTTAATGTAGAATTTATTACTTCTGCATTAAATTGCTTAGCAAAATTTTGCAAAAAATCATCAATCTTATCAATGTGAATTTCTAATTCCATAAATCAAGTATATTTTTTCATATGCTTTGATATAATTAAATTCAATTTACGACATATTATTTAAAGTTAAATTTAAAATCATAAACATTTATTTTTGTTATTACTTAATAACCGTAAATAAATAGTTTGCTGTGATACAATTTACGATAAGCCATATAAAATAAATTTGCTATTGTATCAGCTGTTTTTTATTCATTGCTATCTTTAATTTTTTTATCTTCGAAGCAAGAATATGTATTTGCTTTCTGCCAATCTACCTTTTTAAATAAAAAATATGCAACTATCGAAAAAAAGATTATACCAATGATGCCTGATGGCCCGTAAATAAACGTATTGTAATCTTTATTTGAGATTAAAAACATTACAAAATTATTTGCTGTCCAGTTAAGTGTTCCATGTGCTAACGCAGCTACAAAAATACTTTTGCTTTTAAAATAAAAATACTGAAAAATTATACTTACGGGAATACACATAAAAACCATCATAAAAATTCCGAATATTGGGCATTGAGGATAGTTCAATCCTAAAATTATCATGGCGGAATGCCAAACACCCCAAATTGTCCCACTTAAAATAAATGCAATTCTCGGGTTATACAATTTAAGTAATCTAGGTGTTAAAAATGCTCTCCACCCAATTTCTTCGCCTAACATTAAAAATATATTTATCACAGGAGAAATAAATGTATTTATTCCGAAAACAATAATTAAATTGACAAACCAATGCCCAACACCCAATCCTGTTGTTTCTGTTATTTCTAAAATTTGTTCGGAAGTTTTAAAAAAATCATTATCAAAAATAAATGGTATTAGATAACCAATTGACGAAATTAAAGTAACAAACAAAGGAACAATTATCCAATATCTTAATCCTTTGAAATTAATACCTAAATCATTATTCTTAAATATCGGTTTCTTAAATTTGAATAAATAAAGTATAATCACAATAATAGCCGGAACAAACATTGACAATTGTAATAATGGAAAATGCTCTAACCCACCATTTATATATGCAATCAAGCCTAATCCGTAGGTTATCACAAAAGTAGGTATAAGAAACCAAATAAGTTCTTTTTGTGTAGTTTTCATAATTCTCAATAGTTTATTTTATAGTTAGAATAATTTTTTTTGCTTTTAAAATATAATTTTCCTTTCCTGTTCCATGAAATTCATAATTTCTAACTTTCTGTTTTTCATTTACTATTAATTCTTTACCGGCTTCACACAGTAATATTTTAATTTCTGATTTTTGAATGGAATAATACTTTAATTCATCGGTATTTTTAATTTCAATAGAAGGGAATCGGGATTCAACAATAAGATTATCAGCTTTTTGAACAATAATTTGTTTATTATACGGAAGATAAACCGATGTCTCGATTTTTTCTTCATATGTATTAACACCTATGCTCTTGGGCTTGTAAACAATTGGAGGTGTTACAAAAACAGTATCATTTGACTGTTTGATTTCTGTTTTAAACAAAGGTCGGTTTTTTGATTGTTTCAAACCCCAAATTTCTCCTTTTGTAAACAAATAAGACTCAATTTTAATTTCGTCTGACTGTGAGTTTTTAATTGTTGTGTTTTCACATAAGTCCAATACAACAACATTAACATCTTTAAGTGATTTTTGGGATTTATCACTATTTTCTTGTGCGTTTACTAAAAAATACAATACGCAAATAATTGCCGATAAAATCATTTTTTTTGTTTTCATAATTACTAAAATATTAATAGTTAAACATTATACATAGCATAACTATGTATATAAATAAAAAAACTCATTTTTTCTTTGTAAAACGAAGCAGCAGGGTAATTAAAACATAAAATATAATTGCAGAAAGTATAACCAAAGGTATAAACCAAAATCCTAAAACTTCATTCATCCCATCAGTATTTCGCAAAAAACCAAATGCTTGAAATCTGTCGTTTAAATAAAACAAACCTGTTTTTGACGGAAACACAATTTTTGCAGCAATAAAAAAAATAAAAATAAATAACAATAAATATAATAAGGCAAAAACACTATAAATTACACCATTTTTAAAGTTTAACAATAATGCCTGAAAGATGTTTTTTGGATTAAAAGTACGAACTGCTTGTGCCATTTTTTTATCAGCAACGACAGATTTTAAAAAATCTTCCGGAATTCCAAGTTTTTCTATGACAGTAAGTAGATTGTCAACTTCATTATTATCTGAAAATCGTTGTAATCCTTCAAAAATATGGCTGTTTATTTCCATCAGCATTTCTTGTTTATCTTCTTTTGATAAAATTGACAAACATTTTTTAACTCGTATTATATAATTTTTATAAATACGTTGTGCTGTTGGTGATGTTAATTCTATATCTTTCATTTTTTTATGATTTTTTTAATAGAACTATTCATGTTTATCCAATATCTTTTCATTTCCATCAAAGTATATTTGCCATCTTCTGTAAGTGAATAATATTTTCTTGGGATTCCTGATTTTTGCTCAACCCATTTTGAAGACACCAATTTTTCCTTTTTTAGTCTGTTTAATAAAGGATATAAAGTTCCTTCTGCAATTTCAATATCAGTATGTTTTTTAATTTCTTCAATTAATTCATATCCGTAATATACATTTCTTTGCAATATATTTAAAACAATAAAAGAAAGTACTCCTTTTTTAACTTGGGCTGTCCATTTATGCACAAATAAATTATTCATAATGCAAATATAATACAAAATACATAGTAATACAATGTATTTTTAAATATTTTTTTATTAATCTCTATTTTTTTACGTAATATCCATATATAATAAATGTAAAAATAATACTTAGCAAAATATTAATACTGTTCAAATGTGCATAATATTAAAACACACAAAAATACAGAACCTTTTTTTGTGTTGTAAAACACGATATGTTATTGATGCAAAATACTATTGTAATTCA
>CAYRJP010000098.1:0-7753 GCA_964424425.1 uncultured Bacteroidales bacterium
GCCGAAATTGTTATTGAAGCCGAATCAAACGGTAAAACCATTACCGATACTTTTAATGTTACGATAATTGAAGATGTATCACCAATTGTGGTAAATCCGATTCCTGATATTTCGGTTAACGAAAATGCTTCCGATTCAGTAATTTCATTAGTAAATGTATTTGCCGATGCCGACAACGATGATTCACAAATTGTAAAAACAGTAAAAAGCAATTCTAATCAGTCGCTTGTTAATACCTCAATTTCAGGTAATAATTTAACTCTGTCGTTTATCGCTAATTCTCACGGTCAAGCCGAAATTGTTATTGAAGCCGAATCAAACGGAAAAACTGTTACCGATACTTTTAATGTTACGGTATTACCAACATCAATTTACAACAATATAACCGGTATTGATTATATTATTTATCCTAATCCTACAAACGGCAAATTCAGAATAAAAACAAATAATAATGTAAAAAATACAGTTGTTAGTATTTATTCATTGCAAGGAAAACTTGTTTATTACAACAAATTCTATTCAAATTCTGAAATTATTGATATTTCATTATTACCTGCAGGAGCTTATAAGATTAGAATAATACAAAACAATGAAATAGTAATTAAAACTATTATAATCAAATAAATAAATTAAAAAGTCCATAACATACCTTAAATTATAAAAAATATTGCCCTGTTTAGTAGTATTATCAAGGTATGTTATGGACTTAACTTCCTTTTTTTTCAATAAAAAAAATTATCCTTTTGAAACTTATAAATTATTAAATATTAAAAAAGATGAAAAAAATATTTCCATTAATAATTATATTCCTTTTAATATTAACCATTAATAATAGTGTTAATAGTCAAGTAATCACACATTTTCCATGGACAGAAAGTTTTGAGGAAGCAAGTTTTCCTTCTGCCGGATGGACAAAAGAAACCGAAGATGACAATGGATATGGATGGATACAAGACAATGGCTCTTCTCATGGACCGGGAACTGTAATAGATGGAAATAAAGCCGCAATGGCTGATGTATATAATATAAAAAAAAATAAAACAGCAAAACTAAAAACACCGACACTAAAGCTAGGATCACTTAGTTCACCTAAACTAAAATTATATTGGCAATGTTCTACCGGTTACGGACAAGATCCTGTTTTTATAATAAAAATGTCAAAAGATAATGGTATCACATTTAGTGAAATCTACAATCAAACAGCCGACGGTATTGCTGATAACTGGTTAGAAATAAATATTGATTTAACAGGAGCAACCGATCAAACAATATTGTCATTCGAAGCAATAAGTGACTGGGGAAGTAAAAATCTTTTTATTGATAATATTCTAGTATATGAACCTACTCCAATGCAATTTGTTGAAGCTAAATCATTTCAGAATAATACAAATGTAATTTCAATAGGAACAGAAAATAATGATATTCTAGGTATAAACATAAAAACACAAGGCTCTTTAAATAAACTAGTTTTAAAACAATTAGACTTAAATATTACCGGAACATCTCAGTTGACAGATATAAGTAAAGTGAAAATATATTATACAAAAAAAACTAATGTTTTTTCCCCCGATACATTATTTTCAAAAACAACGACAATACAAAACTCTCTCTCGTTAAATGGTAATATTGAATTAAACGAAGGTGATAACTATTTTTGGATAGCTTTTGATATTAACTCTAATGCTATAAAAAACAATATTGTTGATGCCGAATGTTTAAATGTAAAGATTAATGATTCAATATATACAGTAGATATTCCCTTGCCCGATGGAAATCGACAATTGAAAAAGATATTAAATATGCAAGCAGGAAATAATACTATTTTAGTAAATGACAGTATACTTTTTTTTGATAATGGAGGAGTTTCTGCTAATTATTCGGAAAATTTTGAAGGAACAATAACATTTATACCTGCAACAACAGGTAAAAGTATTAAAATAGAATGGAATAATTTTGAAATTTTTAATACTTCAAGCATTGGGAAAAATGATATTTTTAAAATATACAATGGAGATAATACTAATGAGAATAATCTTATAGGAATATATTCAGAAATGCCTCCTTCTATTTATTCTATGGATACTAATGGTGCTTTAACTGTTTATTTTAAAGTAAAAACAGGAGTTCCTAAATCAGGATGGAATGCTTGTGTATCTGAAATTACTCCCCAAAATATGAAATATTTATCATCAAATATTATTCAAGCAGATACCAACATTGTATCTTGCGGTGATAAAAACACTCAAATTCTTAAAATAAAAATCATTACTGAGAATACTCTTAATCCAATTACAATAGAAAATATAAACCTATCAACTAATGGTAGCAGCTCTACAAAAGATATTTCTACCGCAAAAGTTTATTATACATTTAATAAAAACACATTCGATACTACAAACCTATTCGGTATAAAAAATAATCCTAATGGAACTTTTAACATTACCGGTAATCAACATTTAACGGTTGGAGAAAATTATTTCTGGCTTACATACGATATTAGTGAATTAGCTGCAAATAATAATATTATTGATGCAGAATGTCATTCGGTAACAATTTCGAGCAAAGAAAAATTTCCAAACATATCTTCACCCGAGGGATATAGAACAATAAATAACACATACAGAATGCCCAAAACAGGAACAGTTACTAAAACAATATATCAAGAAATTTCTTTTACTGACGACAATGAAGGATACGGTGGAAAATATTCTTATGATGCAAACTCTACTGTAACATTTTATCCAACAAACAGTCAAGAGAAAATAAAAATAGAATTCTCTTCATTTGATATTTTATACGAAAAATCACCTTATGGAACAAAAGCCGTTTTTAAAATATTTAACGGAATTTCAACTGCTTCTTCTGATTTAATTTGGAAAGCTGATGAAAATAACTGTACAAAAGGACCCGGATATATTATTACATCTACATCTGATAAAGGAGCTATTACTATTCAATTTGCAGGTAATGCATATTCATCTTATAAAACAAAAAACGGCTGGGAGGCAAAAATATGGAGTGAAGAGCCTAAAAATATGGAATACAAAAGTATTAATGTTTCACAAATAGATAATATTGCAAAATTAGGAGGTGCTAATCAAAAAATATTAAAAATAAATTTAAATTTATCAGGAACTTTAAACCCAATAAACAATGCTATATTTAAATTTAATACAAATGGATCTTCAAATAATAGTGATATTACCGCTGCTAAATTGTATTTTACCGATAAAAAAAATATATTCTCTTTAAACAATCAAGTTGGAACAACAATAACATCTCCAAACGGAGAATTTAGTTTTCACTGCTCAAACTCACTTGAAGAAGGTAATAACTATTTTTGGCTTGTTTACGATATTAGCCAAACAGCAACCATTGGTAATGTAATTGATGCCGAACTTACAGAAATAAAATTAAAAAATGATATCTTTATTATCAACAATGGTAATCCATACGGAAACAGAATTATTAAAAATATATATAATCTAGAAACAGGAAAGCATGAAATTAATATAACTCAAACTGTTTTAGATTTTTTTGACGAAGGCGGAATGTCAAATAAATACTCTAAAAACTGTAAAGATACTGTTGTTTTTACTCCCGTAAACAATACTGAAAAAACAAAACTTATTATATCAAAACTCAATTTAAATTCTTCAGATAAGCTTGTAATATACAATGGTGATATTTTTAATGATGAAAATATTTTAGCTGAACTTAGTGGAAATGATAACATAACTTCATCTGATGATCCTTATATTTTTAAATCTAATACAATAAACGGAAAACTATCAGTAGCTTTCAAAAGCAGTTCTTATTCTACTCCAAAAGACGGATGGAAAGCTACCGCTTACAGTTTTACTCCCCAAGCTGTTTATTATAAAGATGCTGAAATATTAAATTATAAAACTAATCCTGTTATTAAAAATGAACAAAATGCTGAAATATTAAAAATCAAATTGAATTTTGCAGGAGAAACATCTCCTGCAAATATCTCAGAGTTTAAATTCTCAATAGGTGGAACTTCAAATATAAATGATATAAAAAAAACTTACTTGTTTTATTCAAAACAAGTAAATGAATTTAATCCCGAAAACAGTATATTGATAGGAGATACAATACCCGATGTAAACGGAAATATTTCGTTTTCGTGTAATGTAAACATCAAACAAGAAGCAGGTTACTATTTTTGGTTAACTTACAATATATCATCTGATGCAAAAGCAGGAAATTATGTAGATGCTTCTCTTGTTAAAATAACTGTTAATGATAAAAATAAACAAATCTTAAATGGTAATCCCGATGGCAATAGAAAAATTATCGGAGGATTAAAAGGCAATTACACAATTGATAAAAACGGCAACGGAGATTTTAAATCTTTTAACGAAGCTATAAACCAACTTGTTAATAAAGGTATTGAAGGTAATGTTAATTTCTTAATTGAAGATAATGTATATGTTGAAAAAATAGTAATACCCGAAATACAAGGATCTTCAAAAAACAGCATTATCACTTTTAAAGCAAAAAACCAAATAAAAGAAAATGTTAAAATTGTTTACAACTCAAAAATAAATTCCTCATATACTGAACCTTACGGGATAATTACATTAACAGGAGCTGATTTTGTTCATTTCGAAAACATTACTTTTAAAACTTCAAAAAAAGACTATAAAGGTATTTTTGTAATAAGAAATCAAAGCCGTGACATTAAAATAATATCTTCGACTTTTATTGCTCCTTTTTGCAAAGGTTATAGCGATATATCTGCCATATATCTGAAAGCTGACAATATTGCCAACCACAACAATGACCGACTTACAATTCAAAATTGCGAATTTAATGGTTCTGCAACAGCTTTATCTTTATCAGGAACCGGTTATGTTGCCCTTCCTAAAGAAAAAGGACATAAAATAATCGGCTGTGTTTTTAAAAACCAAGGACGAAAAATTGCTTGGATTGATAACCAAAAAGATATTCAATTTTCTGATAATTTAATTTTTATTGATAACAATAATATATCCGAAATGATTGCTGTCGTTGGTTATAGAGTTATCGGAAAATCTTTATTTAAAAATAATATTATACGTTCAAGTATTAATAAAAAAATAATAGGTTTTCAATTCAGACCTGCAATAGGAACAGAAAATCATCCCATTAAAATATTCAATAATATTATTAATCTTAAAAATGCAGGAAAATATTCTGTAGGAATAGAATTTGACGATGCTTCTCAGAATGCTGAAATATTTTACAACACTGTGTTAATTACAGGTATAGGAAGTAGTACCGCTTCTCTAAAAATCTCAGGTAAAACTACCGAAACTCCAAAAAACTTAACTTTTAAAAACAATTTATTTATAAATAAAACAAATTCTTACTCCATAATAATAAACAAATCCTCATTTCTTAAAAGTATAACCTTTGATTATAATAATTTATATTCAGCAGGAAAAAATTTATGCAAAAACGAATCTTCAAATATTACTGATATTAACCAATGGAAAAATTTAACAAAAGCAATTAATTCAATATCAGAAATACCCGTATTTTATTCCAATAACGACTTACATTTAAAAAGTATCGGAAATTTAAATCGTGCAGTAAAAATAGAATATATTAATTCTGATATAGACAATGAAACACGTCCGGAACAAAAACCTACAATTGGTGCTGATGAGTTTGCTGTCCCTGATTCAAACGCTCCGGTATTTAATAATAAATATCCTTATGTTTCAAATATTACTCATGTAAATGCTTTGTTAAATGTCAAAACAAATAAAAATGGAATCGCTTATTTTGTTGTGCTGAATAAAAATGCTAAAATACCTTCGATTCAGCAAATTATTGAAGGTAAAAATGCTGATGGTATATTACTATCCGATAATTTGAAGGATAGTATTGAATTTTTTAAAAATAAAAAATCTTCAATAACAATTAAAAATCTTCAATCTCACAAAAAATATAATATTTGTATTGCTATAAAAGATAATTTGGAAAACATAACAGATTCAATTACTCAAATACCCTTTCAAACTAATTACAGATTAACAGAACCTTCTACATTTGAACTTATAACAACCGGTAGTGATAATTTTGAAGACGGAACAGCATTTTTCTCAAATGTTAATGTGATTAAAGGTAGCGGAGTTGATATATATTCAAATAAATATATTCAAATACCATCAGGTCAAGAAGCAACAATATCTATAACAAATACATCTTTAGGCTTAATATTAAACGGTTTGTTTTTAAAATCGAATTCTACAATTAGAATAACAGGAATAAAAAAAGATAACACATATACTAAACCTTTAATAATTAATGCTTTTCATAACTGGGATTATGTTGATTTAACCGAACTGAAAAAAGTTATTGGTATTAAAATATATGCAATTTCAGAAAATTGCTATATTGACAACTTTAGTTCCTTACCCTTACCATTATCTATTGAACCTTTAACAGAAACTACTATTAATGCAGGCGAACATACCGAATTGAAAGTAATTGCAAAAGGAGGAGTGAAACCATATACCTACAAATGGTCATCTGCTACGTATATCAATAACGACACAATTTACAATCCAATAGCAACACCTCAATATACAACAATATACAATGTCGTTGTTACAGATAAAATGGGGGAAAAAGTAAACGGATCTGTAAAAATAAATGTGTTGAATAAGCAAGCATTTACCGCCGACTTTGAAAACTTGCAATTACAACCGGAATCTCATTGGAATGGCAATCCTAATAAAGAAAACAGTTTGTTTTATAGTGGCTCTTTCAGCTTTAATAATTATTACAAAGAACACTATCTTACCTGGGCTGGATTTGCTTATTCTAATGAAACAAGCACAAGTTTTAATTCAATTGACGATCAATTCCATTCTGCTGTTGGTGTAGGTGCTCTTAAATCAAAAAATTATGCAGTTGTTTATTCTTACGGATTTGTCCCCGAAATTAATTTAACAAATACCGATGAAGGAGACATTATTAAAGGAATGTATATTACAAATACAGCTTACGCTTTATCATCAATGAAAAATGGCGATGGTTTTATAGGCGAAAAATTTAAAAAGGGCGATTGGTATAGTGTAACATTCTCAGGACGCGATAAAGACGGTAATATAACATCAAGTATAGAAGTATATTTGGCAGATTATCGTTCCGAAAACCCTAACGACCACTATATTCTTGATTATTGGAAATGGATAGACCTTTCTTCTTTAGGAAAAGTTCAAAAAATATACATTTCTGTTGACGGATCTCGAAATAATAGTCTGGGACTACTTATTCCTACTTATTTATGTATTGATAATTTTAATTGCTCAAAAACAGATATGCCTCCTTTTGTGAAAAATAAAATCCCTAATATATCTATTGAAAATGAAGGTGATAAAAAAACAATCGACATATCAAAAACTTTTTCCGATTATGATAATAATGATAAAAATATTATTACATCAATCAAAAGTATTTCTAACAATAAAATATTAACAGCAACATTAAACAACAATTTGCTTGATATAACTCTTATATCAAATGATATTGGAGAAGATGTTAAATTTATTATCGAAGCCGAATCAAACAACAAAACCGTTACCGATACTTTTAGTGTTACAGTAATTGAAGATATTCCACCGACAGTATCAAACCCAATACCCGATATTTCGGTTAAAGAAAATTCAGCCGATTCTATAATTTCATTAACAAATGTATTTACCGATGCCGACAACGATGATTCGCAAATTGT
>CAYRJP010000099.1:0-7598 GCA_964424425.1 uncultured Bacteroidales bacterium
TTAAATTTTGTTTTTAATAATATCACACTAAAGTAACACACTTTTTAATTATTTTCTTAATATTGGTAAAAGAATTTTTTCATTACTGATTTTATTTTCAAAAAAATCTTAAATCTAAAATTCCTGACAGAGCTAATTGATTAACAAGTAATTATAAAAATAAGTAAAACCATATTTTTATAAGTCTTATTAAGTCTAACACTCTGAAAATGTATAAATTAAAAATAAAAACAATAAAAATATTTTATAAAGAAAAATAAATATTATCTTTGCACCTCAAAAATTTTAATTAATAACAAATAAATTTTAATTATGCCTGTAAGAATCAGACTAGCAAGACACGGTAGAAAGCATCGTGCTTATTACCACATTGTTGCAGCCGATAGCAGGGCACCACGAGATGGTAAGTTCATAGAGAGATTGGGTAGTTATAACCCAAACACAAATCCTGCTACTATTGAACTTAACTTCGACCGGGCATTGCAATGGCTTCAAAATGGAGCACAACCAAGTGACTCCGCTCGTGCAATTTTATCCTACAAAGGTGTTTTAATGAAAAAACACTTACTTGAAGGAGTTAAAAAAGGTGCATTTGATGAAGCTGCAGCTGAACAAAAATTTAATGAGTGGATGGCTGATAAGGAGTCAAAAATTCAAGCAAAAATTGACAAACTTAAAGCAGCAAAAGACAGTTCTGTTAAAGAAAAGTTAGAAGCTGAAAGAAAAGTTAACGAAGCAAGAGCTCAGGCTTTAGCCGAAAAAAATGCCGAGTTAGCTAAAGAAGCTGAAGAAGCTGCTAAAGCAGAGGTTGAAGCTGAAACTGAAACTGAAGCTACTGTAGAAACAGAAACTACTGCAGAAGCTGAAAAAACAACAGAAGAAGCTCCTGCTGAAGAAAAAGCTCCTGAAGAAAAAAAATCAGAGGAGTAAAAAATTTAAATGAATAATAGGGATTTTATTCAAATAGGTTCAATTATTAAAACTCACGGCGTTCGCGGTGAAGTAATTATTGAAATAATAATTCCCGATTTATTTGAAGATATTGAGGAACCTGTGTTCGTTGAAGTTGACGGATTACAGGTTCCTTTTTTTATTGAAAAAATAAAATTTTTCAAAAATAACAGGTTTAAAGTAAAATTCGATTGGATAGACTCCGAAAAAAATGCTCTTGAATTTATTAATTGTATTGTATCATTGCCTGCAACCAGTCAACTTATAGCATCTATTGATTTCAATGATAATTACGAACTATTAAGCGGATTTAAAGTTTACGATAAAACTCATGGTTTTATGGGTGAAGTAATTTCTGTAATTGATAATACCAATAATCCTTTACTGGAAGTAAATTATAATAACTCCGAAATACTTATCCCCATACACGAAGATATTATTGTTGATATTGATGAAGAAAATAAAACCATCACTGTTCAAGCTCCCGACGGATTATTAGAAGCTTAATTTTACAACTCTTAGTGTTAATCTAATTCATTTTATCGAAAAAATATTAACTTTCTTAAACCTTCAAAGGTTTTAAAACCCTTGAAAGTCTATATATTTTAATAAATAATTTATATCAAAATTAAAAGGCGATGATTAAACACCGCCTTTAACAAAAATAATTTAACACTTAATTTTTATGAAATTAAAGACTCTCTAAGCTCAATAATTTTATCCTTTAATTGATTAATTGTTTTAGTATCCGTTTTGTCTTTTTGTATTAAATTAAGTAAATCCTTAATTTCTGATAAAGAAGAATATATATCTTTAAAATTATCTTTATCTTTATATTTGTCCATAAGAGACAATAATTCATTTAACGATTTTTTATGTTTGATTATAATATTAAATAAATCCTCTTGATTTTCCGAAAATTTAGTTGCAGCACCAACCAAATACAATCCTTCAACAAAACTTCCTGTTAAAGCATAAAGAGCTATTTCGGTTTTACCGGTTTCTTGTAAAAATTTTTGGGTGCTGTTTTGTGCCTGTTTAATAATTATAATTAAAGAATCTTCGTTGTCGAGATTATTTTGAACTTCCTCAAAAAACTTTTGGTCTAAAGTTGTAATTTCAAGATCTCCCACCAATTGCACAAAATCATCAAGATACATTGCTGTCTCATCTTTTTTCTTATAAGTAATGGTATAAATCAAATCAGCTCCATAAACGCCAAGATTTATTGATTTTTGTTTAAAAGAGATATACTTGTCAATATTGTCAGAAGGATTAGTTACATCATACACATAACCGGCTCCTGTTTTATTAAGCAATTGTATTATTTCATATGACGAAGGCATAGGTGCACTATTGATAATATCATCAACATTATCAACCTCTACATCGTCAATAGCCTTATTAGCACTATTATTTGTATTATTGTTTGAACAAGAAACAATAAACATTAGTGATATTGCAAAGACAGTTGAAGTAAGTAAATTTGTTTTCATGCGATTAGGTTTTAGATTGCAAAATATAAATTGCAGATTTTTAATGAATAAATATTTAAACTACTTTATAGTAATTGTAAACAGAATAATACATTTTGTTAAATGTAAAATTAAAACTTTTGTTGGTTTTTTTTGCATTTTTCATAAAAAAAACTAAACAAAACCTCTTTTTTTTAATCTCCTTATCTTATAAAATTTACAAAAAAGGGCTATTCCTTATCTCATTTCTCTGATTTACTGAGCTTTAGTAAGCATAATAAAAATAAGAAAAATTTAATTATAATAATTGTTGTTTAAAATATTAATTGTATTTTTGCAACCCCTACATTTTAGGGGAAAATATCTCGTTCTATTTATTAATAATTAAAAAGTTAGGAGAAGAGTGAACACTTTAAGTTTTAAAACAAAATCGGCAAACAAAGCAACCGTAAATAAAAAATGGGTTGTAATTGACGCAAACGAAGCAGTTTTGGGTCGTCTTGCCACAGGTGTTGCTTTCATGTTAAGAGGAAAGCATAAGCCTGAATTCACTCCTCATGTTGACTGTGGTGATAACGTAATAGTTATCAATGCTGAAAAAGTTCAGCTTACGGGAAACAAATGGAGTGATAAAGAGTATGTTCGCCATACCGGATATCCGGGAGGTCAACGAGTAATTACCGCAGAAAAGCTAATGGCAAAAAATCCTATAGCTATGGTAGAGAAAGCTGTAAAAGGGATGCTTCCTAAAAACAGATTGGGACGTCAGCTTTACAGAAACTTGTTTGTTTATGCAGGAACTGAGCATCCGCACGAAGCTCAAAAGCCTGAGTTAATTAATTTAAATTCAATTAAATAACAAAAATGGAAGTTATTAATGCAGTTGGACGCAGAAAGTCCGCAATCGCACGTGTTTACTTGAGCGAAGGAAAAGGAAAGATAACTGTAAACAATAAGGATTACAAAGAGTATTTTCCAACAGGAACTTTACAGTATATTGTAATGCAGCCTTTTAATGTTTTAGGTTTATCTGACAAGTACGATGTAAAAGTAAATTTAATTGGTGGAGGAATCAAAGGACAAGCCGAAGCTTTACGTTTAGCTATTACAAGAGCTTTACTTAAAGAAGACGAAGAGAGACGTCCTGCACTTAAAGCAGAAGGATTTATTACCCGTGATCCTCGCGAAGTTGAGAGAAAAAAACCGGGACAAAAGAAAGCACGCAAGAAATTCCAGTTCAGTAAACGTTAATGATAACTGCAAAGAATTTTGTTTAGTATCTAAATTGTTAAGACTTCTGAACAGATTTTACGGAATAAGAAATAAGATAATAAGACATATAGTTGTTGAATAATCAATAATCTTATTTCAAAATCTAAAAGTCTAATTTAAGAACTACTTAGCGATTGCTTTTAAAGAATGTAAACGAGTTAAAAAAATTAAAATGTCGAGAGTAAATTTTCAAGATTTATTAGATGCAGGTGCTCACTTCGGTCACCTTAAGAGAAAATGGAATCCAAACATGGCTCCCTATATTTTTATGGAGCGTAACGGTATTCACATTATCGATCTTCAAAAAACCGTAGTTAAAATAGATGAGGCTGCTTCTGCTATGAAGCAAATAGCCAAATCAGGTCGCAAAATTTTATTTGTAGCTACAAAAAAACAGGCTAAAGATATTGTTGCCGAGCGTGTTAAACAAATTAACATGCCTTACGTTACCGAACGTTGGTCAGGTGGTATGTTGACAAACTTCCCAACAATCCGTAAAGCAGTTAAAAAAATGACTTCCATTGATAAAATGGAACAAGACGGAACTTTTAACCACTTGTCGAAAAGAGAAAGATTACAAATCAAACGTCAAAGAGCAAAGCTTGAGAAAAACTTGGGTAGTATTGCCGATTTAACCCGTTTGCCTGCTGCTTTGTTTATTGTTGATATTCAAAAAGAAAAAATTGCCGTTGCCGAAGCAAGAAGATTACAAATTCCTGTATTTGCAATGGTTGACACAAACTCCGATCCTAACTTGGTTGATTATGCAATACCGTGTAACGACGATGCTGCTAAATCAATCTCTCTTGTAGTTGATGCTTTGGCTAAAGCTGTAGAAGAAGGTCTTACCGAGCGTAGAGCTGAAAAAGACAAAGATGCAGCTAACAAAGAAAAAAGAGCAGCAACTAAAAAAGAAGCTAAGCCTAAAGCTAAAAAAGCAGCAGCAAAAAAAGAAGCTCCTGCCAAAGAAAAAACCGAAGAGGTAAAAGCTGAGGCTAAAAAAACAGACGAGACTAAAACAAAAGAATAAAAAAAATTTAAATATATATTGATATGGCTATTACAGCAGCTGATGTAGCAAAATTAAGAAAAGCTACCGGTGCAGGTATGATGGATTGTAAAAAAGCCCTTACCGAAGCCGACGGTGATTTTGACCGTGCAATACAAATTATCAGAGAAAAAGGTCAGGCTATTGCCAATAAAAGAGCCGACCGCGATGCAAAAGAAGGTGCAGTTATTGCTAAGATAACCGATGATGCAAAAAAAGGTGCTATTATTGCTCTTAATTGCGAAACAGATTTTGTTGCTAAAAACGAAGATTTCGTAAAACTTGCTCACAAACTTTGCGATATTGCTTTAGCTAATATGCCTGAAAACCTTGAAGCATTTCTTGCTTTAGATTTCGACGGAAAAACTGTTGAAGAAGCTGTTATTGCACAAAGCGGTATTACAGGTGAGAAAATGGAAGTTGCTTATTACGACAAAGTAACAGCTGATAAAGTTGTTCCTTATATTCACATGGGTAACAAACTTGCTACTCTTATCGGATTTAACCAAGCTGATTTTGATACTCAAATAGGTAAAGATGTAGCTATGCAAGTTGCAGCTATGTCTCCTGTTGCTATTGATAAAGATGATGTTCCCGAAGAGGTAATTGCCGAAGAGTTAAAAATCGGTAAAGAAAAAGCAAGACAAGAAGGTAAACCTGAAGAGATGCTTGACAAAATTGCTCAAGGTCGTCTTAACAAATTCTTTAAAGAAGCAACACTGTTAAATCAGGCTTCTGTTAAGGATAATAAGGTTACTATTAAGCAAATGCTTGATAATACAAGCAAAGGCTTAACTGTTGTTGCAATGAAACGTTATGCTTTAAAATAAAGTTTAACATATAATATTTTAAAAAGAGTCCTTTCGGGCTCTTTTTTTTTGGTTAACATTTTAGTATCTTCGAATTTTAAAACAACAATAAATTATGATTAAATATAAAAGAGTATTGTTAAAACTCAGTGGCGAGGCTTTAATGGGAGATAAACAACACGGTATTGACCCTGACAGGCTTAATGAATATGCCAAACAAATAAAAACTATTGTTGATAAAGGTGTGCAAGTAGGTATTGTAATCGGCGGAGGAAATATTTTCAGAGGATTGAGTGGAGCTGCCGAAGGCTTTGACAGGATAAACGGCGATTATATGGGTATGTTGGCTACTGTTATCAACAGTTTAGCTTTACAATCGGCACTGGAAAAAGTAAATTGTCCGGCAACAGTTTTAACAGCAATTAGAATGGAACCCGTAGCAGAGTTTTACAGTAAACAAAAAACTCATAAGTTACTGAGTGAAGGAAATGTAGTAATATTTTCGGCAGGAACAGGAAACCCCTATTTTACTACTGATACAGCTTCGGCACTGAGAGGTATTGAAATGAAAGCAGAAGTTATGCTCAAAGGAACTCGTGTTGATGGTGTTTATACTGCTGACCCCGAAAAAGACCCTTCTGCTACAAAATACGAAACTATTACTTTTGATGAAGTTTATGATAAAAACTTGAAAGTGATGGATTTAACATCATTTACAATGTGTAAAGAAAACAATTTACCCATTATTGTTTTTGATATGAATAAAAAAGGTAATCTTGAAAAAGTAATTGCTGGAGAGGAAATAGGAACACTGGTTTCGAATTAAAAAATTATAAAAATTTGTTTTAACAATATAAAAATTATTATTTTAGTCAAAAACAAACATTTATTAATTGTTGCTTAAACCTACAAATTATGACTGAAGATATTAAAATGGTATTAGATATGACTAAAGAGTCGATGGAAAAAGCATTGGCTCATTTAGAAGATACATTGGCTCATATTAGAGCAGGGAAAGCAGATCCTCGTATGTTAGATGCTGTAACTGTTGAATATTACGGAAATGAAACACCACTTAATCAAGTATCAAATATTAATACTCCCGATGCCCGAACAATAAAAATACAGCCTTGGGAGAAAAATATGATTGATGCTATTGAAAAGGCTATTCTTTATGCAAATTTGGGAGTTAATCCATCAAACAACGGAGAAGCAATTATTATTAATATTCCGCCTTTAACAGAGGAACGACGTAAGGAACTTGTAAAACAAGCTAAAAATGAGGGAGAAAATGCTAAAATAAGTATCAGAAATGCACGTAAGGATGCTATTGACCAGTTTAGGCAAATGAAAAAAGACGGTTTATCGGAAGATATGGAAAAAGATGCCGAAGAAGAAACTCAAAACCTTACAACAGATTATACTGCTAAAGTTGATGAAATGATTAAAAAGAAAGAAGAAGATATTATGACTCTATAGTCTTGAATTAATCAGATATAAAAAAAGCGAGTAAATATTTTTACTCGCTTTTTTAACATTCTTTTTTTTATTATCCGATAGATTCTTGATAAGCATCAGCAGATAATAATTCGTCAACTTGCGATGCATCGCTAAGTTTAATTTTTATCATCCATCCTTCTCCGTAAGGATCGCTGTTTACAGTCTCGGGAGCATCTTCTAAATTAGGATTTACTTCTAATACTTCACCTGCAACAGGCATAAACAAGTCAGAAACTGTTTTAACAGCTTCAATTGTTCCAAAAGTTTCGCCTTTATCAAAAGTTTCGCCTACTGTCTCTATTTCAACAAAAACTATATCGCCAAGTTGCTGTTGTGCATAATCGGTAATACCTACTATTGCAATGTCTCCATCTACTTTTACCCACTCGTGATCTTCAGTAAATTTTAAGTTTGAAGGAATATTCATAACGTTTATATTTTAGTAAATTAAATTTATTTTATTTTCTACAAAAGTATATTTTTTTTATCAAATATAAATTAATAAGTTATAATTAGTTAATATTATTCAACATTAATAGAAGT
>CAYRJP010000100.1:0-7590 GCA_964424425.1 uncultured Bacteroidales bacterium
GCAATAATGCGATAATGCTGTAATGGGTTGAAAGTTGAAAGTTTCGCCGGAGGCTGAGCTTGTCGAAGCCGGTATTAGCAACAAGAGAAATGAAAAATTAGTGTTAATTAAAGTAATTTGTGGTTAAAACCTTTGTGTAACTTTGTGTTCTCTGTGGTAAAAATAAAACTTAATTCTCTCAATCTCTTAATGTTAAAAAAATGAGCGTAGCGAAACAAAACTTATATGTTCTTAAATGCCTTATATGGTTCAATAAAGAATAGACAGTTGAAAATTAAATTATAATCAAATGAAAATATCGTTAACAATAGCAGTGTCAGGCTTAAACAACACCGACAACCCGGGACCGGGTATTCCTTTTATCAGAGCAATAAAGGAGTCGGATAAGTTTGAACTGAAAATTATAGGCTTGGCTTATGAAAACTTGGAACCGGGCATTTATATGCAAAATATGATTGATAAAGTTTATAAAATGCCTTATCCGTCGGAGGGAAAAGCCATATTTTTAGACCGTATAAAATACATAAACGACAGAGAAAATATTGATGTTCTTATCCCCAATTTCGATGCCGAACTGCATACAATAATGATTAGTGAAACCGAACTTTTGCAAATGGGTATAAAAACTTTTTTGCCTACCATTGCTCAATTTGAAGAAAGACACAAATCGGAGTTAAATAGTTTTGGCGAAAAATACGGAATTAAAGTTCCGCGAAGCATTACAGCCACAAGTCTTAACGATATTAATAAAATTCCTGCCGATTTTGAATATCCCGTAATGGTAAAAGGTAAATTTTACGATGCTTACATTGCTTACAACAAAGAACAGGTAACAAATCATTTTAATAAAATAAGTGCTCAATGGGGCGTGCCTATTATTATTCAAGAGTTTGTAAAAGGAACAGAGGTTAATGTTATTGCTCTTGGCGACGGCAACGGGAACACTATTGGAGCAGTGCCTATGCGTAAACAGTATATTACCGATAAAGGTAAAGCGTGGGGCGGAATTACCATCGACGATAAAAATATGATTGAACTCACCAAAAAACTCATTGCCGCAACAAAATGGCGTGGCGGAATGGAACTTGAACTGATAAAAACCATCAACGGCGAATACTATCTGATAGAAATTAACCCGCGACTGCCGGCTTGGCTGTATCTTGCCGTAGGTGCAGGACAAAACTTACCCGAAGCTATGGTAATGATGGCTATCGGCGAAAAAATTACCGAATATACGTCTTACGATATCGGCAAAATGTTTGTAAGATACTCTTACGATATGATTGTAAATATTGAAGATTTCCAGAAAATATCAATGACAGGAGAATCTTAAAAAGACAATAACCGCAAAGTCGCAGAGTCGCAAAGAAAAAAAACTTAGTGCTTTTGTACCTTAGAGGTAAAAAGAGAACAATAAAAAAAACTTTAAAATATAATATTATGAAATTACCGTTTGAACAACCGATGATAAAAAAAATAAACGCAGGAATGCCAAGTAAATTTGGTATGAGACCTACATTAAAACCTATTGATAATATTGACGGAGTGCCAGTAAATGAATTGATTGAAAAATACGGCTCACCGCTGTTTGTTATTTCCGAACAAACAATCAGAGAAACTTACCGCGAAGCAAAACAGGCTTTCGAAACAAGATATCCGAAGGTGCAGTTTGCTTGGTCGTATAAAACAAACTATCTGAATGCCGTTTGTAAAACCTTTCATCAAGAGGGGGCGTGGGCTGAGGTGGTATCGGGAATGGAATACGACAAGGCTATGCAAAACGGCGTTAAAGGTTCGCAAATAATTTTCAACGGACCAAGCAAATCAAAAGCCGACCTTGAAAAAGCCGTAACCAACGATTCGCTAATTCATATCGACCATTTCGATGAACTGTTTTTAATTTTGGAAATAGCTCAAAAATCAGACAAAAAACCGAAAGTAGCCATACGGGTAAATATGGATACAGGCATTTATCCCAAATGGGACAGATTCGGCTTTAACTACGAAAACGGCGAAGCTTGGGAGGCTTTAAACAGAATTATGCTCTCCGATAAACTTGAACTTGTGGGACTTCATACTCATATCGGAACTTACATAATGACACCCAATGCCTACAAAACGGCAGCAACAAAACTTGCCGACCTTGCTTACAATGTTGAACGAAAATACAAACACAATGTTAAATATATTGACCTTGGCGGCGGATTTGCATCAAAAAATACGCTGAAAGGTGCTTACTACACAGGTATTGATACCGTTCCTTCGTTTGAAGAGTATGCCGAGGCAATAAGCGGAGCTTTGATAAGTTCAAATCTTAATCCTGAACAAATGCCTGTATTAATTCTTGAAACAGGGCGTGCTCTTATTGATGATGCAGGTTATATACTTGGAACCGTAATTGCCAACAAACGATTGTCCGACGGAAGACGATCACTTATTGCCGATATTGGCGTTAATCTGTTGTTTACTTCTTTTTGGTATGAACACGAGATTTATCCTGCCAAAGAGACTACTCAGTTTACCGAAGACACTACAATTTACGGACCTTTGTGTATGAACATTGATATACTCAGGGCTACTATTGATTTTCCTGTTTTAAAAACAGGCGACCAAATTGTAATTAAACGAACAGGAGCTTATAATATGACTCAATGGATGCAGTTTATTCATAATCGCCCTGCTGTTGTTATGATTGACGAAAACGGCGAAAGTCATATTGTTCGCGAACAAGAAACTCTTGATAATATTATGAGTAATGAAAATTTGCCTGAGCATTTAAAATAATAAATGTGACTTGACAGGTTTGGCTTAATTGTTTTGTGGTTAATAATTTGGTTAAAAACATATTTGCATATAAAACTTGTCAGGTCTTTTTGTTTAAATATAGTTTTTAAGAAAAAAAACAATAAATGATAAAATCATTTAATACAACATCGGTAAAAGAGGCACTGTCGAGTATTGTAAATGCATATTCACAAGTATTTTTTTCCGACAGCAAAGTTTTCGGCATAGTTTTGTTACTAATAACCTTTTTAGACTGGCCGCTTGGTATGGCAGGCTTAGTGTCGATAATTGTTGCAAACGGTATTGCTTATTGGTTGGGTTTCGATTTGTATCAAATAAAAAGAGGATATTTCGGGTTCAATGCCTTGCTTACGGGATTGGGACTGTCAATGTATTTTGAGCCAAGCGGTGTATTGCTGGTGATAGTGATTATTTCGGCACTTTTAAGTCTTTTTATCACAATCGGCACAAAAGGTTTTTTGGGAAGTTACGGGTTGCCATATTTAAGTTTGCCGTTTATTTTTACCCTGTGGGTAATACTTTTAGCAAGCAAAGATTTTTCAAATTTGGGGCTTAACGAAAGAAGCATTTACACACTTAACACCATTTATACACGTGGAGGAGCCGGTTTGGTAAATATTTACGAATGGTTTGAAAACATACCTGTTTTTATCTCTCTTAAAATTTATTTTAAATCACTTGCGTCGATATTTTTTCAGCAAAACATATTTTCGGGCATCTTAATAGCGTTGGGTTTGCTGTGGTTTTCGCGTATTGCTTTTTCGCTTTCGCTGATAGGGTTTTATGCGGCTTACATTTTTTACAATATCACGGGTGCCGATTTTGAAACACTAAATTATTCATACATAGGCTTTAACTATATTCTTGCATCGGTTGCCGTAGGCGGATATTTTTTGATACCTTCAAAAACAACTTATTTATGGATCATACTTATAATTCCGTTGCTTACCTTACTTACAATAAGTTTGACAAAAATATTTGCCGTATGGAATTTACCCGTTTATGCACTTTCGTTTAATATTATTGTAATACTGTTTTTATATGTATTAAAACTCAGAGGTTACGCAGGCAAAAAACCTGTTGAGGTTTTAATTCAAAACAACCAGCCCGAAAAAAACTTTTATGCATGGAAAAGTGAGATGCAACGTTTCGGCAATAAATCGTTTGTGCCGATTAAATTACCGTTTTTCGGCACATGGACAGTATCGCAAGGACATTCGGGCGAATATACTCACAAAGGCGATTGGAAACACGCTTGGGATTTTGTTATTACAAACAACAAAGAGTTGCAATACAAAAATAAAGGCTATCTGCTTGACGACTATTACTGCTTTAACAAATCGGTAATTGCACCTGCTGACGGAACAGTTGTTCAGGTTATAAATAACATAGACGATAACAATGTGGGCGATGTAAATACCATTGACAATTGGGGTAACACTGTGGTAATCAAGCACAACGACTATCTTTACAGTAAACTTTGTCATCTGAAAAAAGGTTCGGTTGAAGTTAAAGAAAGTGAAAAAATAAGATTCGGCACTGTAATCGGAAAGTGTGGAAATTCGGGGCGTTCACCGTATCCGCATTTGCATTTTCAATTACAAACCACACCGCATATCGGTTCTACAACCATAAGTCACCCTATTGCAGGATATATTCAAGAAAACAATAGAGAACATAAATTGCGATTGTATAAAATTCCGCATCAAAATGATAAAATAAGTAATATCATTCCCGATGATTTACTGTCAAAGGCATTTCATTTTATTCCCGGTGAAAAAATAAAATGGCAAAACAAAAACGAAAACACCATTGCCGAATGGGAAGTGATGACATCGGTTTACAACAAATCGTATATTTATTGTAAAAATACAAAAAGCATTGCTTGGTTCGAAAACGACGGAGCATTGTTCTACTTTACCCACTTTGACGGTGACAAAAACAGTCTTTTGCACCGGTTTTACCGTGCCGCATATATGGTTCAATTCAGCTTTAAAGAAAATATGGAATTGAAAGACCGTTTTCCCGTTAATAAAATATTTAAACCATACGAACTGATATTGCAAGATTTTGCTGCTCCGTTTATTTTATTTAAAAAAGCACTGTTCAGGCTTAAATATGCTTATATCGACAATGAAACATTTCCGTCGGAAGTGAAACTGAAATCGTATGTAACTAAAAAAAGTTTCTCAAAATCGCACGTCGAAAGCGAATACGAAATAACCATAAACAGTAAGGGAATAGAAAAAATTAATGTTAAATCACAAAATAAAGAGTTTACGGCAATATGTATAAAACAGTAGTTATTATTTATAAAAATACAATAAACTTTAAAATAGCAATACTGTTGCTGACAGCAGTGTCGTTTTTTCTTCCCGAAAGGGTAAATGCACAAGAAAAAAACTTTACATATTACGACACCTTGACCTATAATATGTATCTGAAACAAGATTACAAAAACCTTATAAAAGCAGGAAACAAGGCTTTAAACTCAGATATTGACTACTACTATTTGAGAATGAGAATGGGAATTGCCGCTTACAATCTGAAACAATACAGGTTGGCGGTATCCCATTTTAAAAAAGCTGCGTTTTTTGACAATAACGATATTGTTGCCGAATATTTGTATTATTCGTATGTGTTTGGCGGAATGCCGCTTGAAGCAAGGCAATTGCAAAGCACAATGTCGCCGGCAATGAAGAAAAAAACAGGTGCTTATGCAAAAAAAGTGTTATCGATAAATGTTGATATTGCCGCAATGAGCAGTATCGACAATATTCCCGACGATTTTGCAATTCCACACACCGAGGACGGAAGCCAAATTATCCCTGATAATTTCTTTAACGCATCATTCGGCATTAGTCACTATGCGGGGAAAAAAGCTGTTGTGTCGCATATAGCAACATACCTGAAAAAGAACAATATTAGATACTCTTTTTATGAAAATGAGGAGTATTACGACCCGAGTTTCAATACAAATCAGTTGCAATACTATATTTCAACGGCATTTAGCGTAAGCGAAAAAGTAAATATAATTTTGGCGGGACAAATATCCACTGCATCGGTTTACGAATATTCCGAACGGTGGTATCAAGGTAGTAATCATATAGTTAAAACAACCGAATGGTATCAGGACTTTGCATTGTCGGCATCAGCTGTAAAAAACTTTACACGATTTTCGGTTGAAGGGGAATTGTCGTTTACACGGATAAATGAAACATCAGCATTTCAGCCGTCGGCAATTATCAGGCTGTATCCGTTTGCCGATTTGAATTTATATACTTCGTCGCGGTTTTCGCTACTTAGCAAAAATGGCGGTTCAACTCTGTTTCAACAGCACAAAATCGGGTTTAAAATTCTTAATCATCTTTGGCTTGAAGCCGACTATTTTACAGGAAACGTGTCGGGTTTTACCCTTGAAAACAGTGCTCTGTTGTTTAACGGTTCCGAAGAGTTAAACAACTATGCAGGAATAAATGTTATAGTTCCGACAAATAAAAAATTATCGCTGTCGGCAGGTTATCAGCAAAGAGTTCAAACAAACTATTTTATTGATACCGAAAACACTAAAAGCAACAGTTTAAAAATAAATTATTCATTATTTTATTTCTCATTATTATGGACACTTTAAAAAAATTTACATTAATTATTGCTCTAATATTTGCAGGATTTTCTTTTACAAATGCTCAAACCAACGTTATAAAAGCGTTTGAAGAAAGCTATTTGCTTGAAACGGCAGGAAAAAACAAAGAAGCTCTTGCCACATTAAAAAGTGTTTACAACGAAAACAGTTACGAAATAAATTTGCGTTTGGGTTGGCTGGCTTACCTTTCGGGAAAATTTACCGAATCTACGGCGTATTACAACAATGCTATAAACAAATTACCTATGTCTGTTGAAGCTCGACTGGGAATTGTTTTACCGCTATCGGCAATGGGCAACTGGAACGAAATTATCAATCACTACAACAAAATACTTGAAATAGACCCTAAAAATTCGCTTGTAAACTATCGCTTAGGCGTAATTTATTACGAACGCAAGCAATACGATAAATCGGAAACATATCTAAAACAGGTGATAAATATGTATCCTTTTGATTACGATTCGCTTTTGATGCTTGCTTGGGTTAAATACCGTCAAGGCGATAATAATCAGGCAAAACTGCTTTTCAACAAAGTGCTGATGTCACACCCCAACGACTCTTCGGCAAAAGAAGGATTGACGCTGGTGAGGTAATTATACAATGGTTTAATGATTCAATGATACAATGATTCAATGATTCAATGATTCAATGATACAATGATGTAATGATTTAATGCAGAAATGCGATAATGCGATAATGCAATAATGCAATAATGCGATAATGCAATAATAAGTTAATGATGAAACATCCATGATAAGTTTATTTTAACACACACGAGCATGATTATTGTAGAAATGTAAAATTGCAAGTGTGAATTAACAGACAGGATGTTCCATCTGACCATTGAAAATTAAATTATATACAGATGAATAATTGAAAATAAATTAGTGTTAATTCGTGTAATTTGTGGCTAAAATCTTTGTGAAACTTTGTATTCTCTGTGGTAAAATCTTAATTTTCTAACAACTTAATTTCCTTAATTAATGTTTAGGTAGTTGAAAGTTCCAGCGGAGCCTGAGCGGAGTCGAAGGCGAATTTGCAACGAAAAAAATGATATAATGCTGTAATGCGATAATGAGTTGAAAGTTAAAAAAACTTTGCGTCTTTGCGTCTTAGCGGTGAAAACTTTAATTTTCTTATCT
>CAYRJP010000101.1:0-2204 GCA_964424425.1 uncultured Bacteroidales bacterium
TCGTATAATTCATAATACCTCAATTGTTTTTTAAAGTAAATTTTAAATTCAACCTTTTATCATTACAATTAATTACTATCTTTACGGGTTAAAATTTTTAATTAATTATAATAAAACTATATATAATTTCTCATTATTATGAAATACGATTTTTCAAGGGGTTATCCCGTTCATCATATCAATCCGGAAGCAACAAATTTACGCATAGATTACTCCGGTAAATTAAATGTTTTCGATTGGCTGAAAGATATTCCGAAAGGAATAAAAAAAGAAAATCTTTTTGAAGTAAGATTTAAAAATACCCGTAAAGGATATTTTTTAAATACCGGCGGAATACGATTAGCCATAGGCGATATTGTTGCCGTTGAAGCATCACCGGGACACGACATAGGTATAATATCATTGAAAGGTCATTTGGTTTTGCACCAATTAAAAAAGCTCAACCTTTCTCCCTCTCACGAATTTAAAACCATTTACCGTAAGGCCAAACCCAACGATATCGAAAAATGGAAAGAAGCCATTGATTTGGAAACAGAAACCATGATAGAGTCGCGGAAAATTACTGCCGACCTGAATTTGAATATGAAAATCGGTGATGTTGAATATCAAGGTGATAAAACAAAAGCCATTTTTTATTACATTGCTGATGAACGCGTTGATTTCAGACAACTTATTAAAGTATTAGCCGAAAAATTTAAGATTCGTGTTGAAATGCGACAGATAGGTGCTCGACAAGAAGCCGGCAGAATAGGCGGAATAGGCTCATGCGGCAGAGAACTGTGTTGCTCAACTTGGATAAATAATTTTGTATCGGTCACAACCAATGCCGCCAGATATCAAGAGCTTTCGCTAAATCCTCAAAAACTAGCAGGACAGTGCAGTAAACTTAAATGTTGTTTAAACTACGAAATAGACAGCTACATGGACGAAAGAAAAGACTTTCCGTCGTCCGAAGTTGAACTTGACACCAATTTGGGTAAAGCTACTCACTTGAAAACTGACGTATATCGACATATTATGTGGTATATTGTAAACAATAACGGTAGCACTAGTATTGTTCCTTTATCGGTTGAAAAAGTTAAAGAGATAATATTACTTAATAAAAAAGGCGAAAAACCTGAAATAACAGCAATTAAAACATCAACGGCAACCATTACCGAATCGCTTGATTTTACAAATGTTGTGGGACAAGAAAGCTTAACAAGATTTGACAATAAAAAGAAAAAGAAGAAAAAACGCAAAAAACCTTATCGCCGCAACAACGATAACAACAAAGATAAATAATTGTAACTCATGAAAACATTAGTGTCTATATTAACCGTTTTAATACTTGTAGTATTCAGTTCTTGTGATAAATCAAGAATTTTTGATTCCAACAAAGATTTTAAAAACGAAACTTGGAACAAAGACAGCGTTTTGATTTTTAATATTGATATAAACGATACTATAGGTATTTATAACCTATTTATAAACACTCGCATATCGGGCAATTACAAATACAGCAACATGTATCTGTTTATCGACACCGAATTGCCCGATAAAAAAATTATCAGAGACACATTAGAGTGTATTTTATTTGATTACAACGGAAAACATCTCGGAAAAGGCTTTGGCAGCGTATGGTCAAACAAAATTCCTTATCGTATTCACACAAGATTCCCGTATAAAGGGAATTACAAATTTACAATTGAGCAAGCCATGAGAACCGACAATCTTGAAAATGTAGTAAGTGCCGGATTACGAATTGAAAAAGCAAAATAAAAAGTGGGAAAAGGAAAACTAAAGAAATTTCAAGAGAATGCAACTTTCGACCATGTTATAGAACCCGAAATAAAAGGTCATGTTGCCGAAGACCATTATTTAAAAGGAAATTGGAATAAAGATTTTTTTAAAAACAACAACTCGCTTGTTTTGGAATTGGGATGCGGAAAAGGAGAATATTCTGTTGGAATGGCACGTATTTTCCCCGAAAAGAATTTTATAGGAATCGACATTAAAGGTGCCAGAATATGGCGGGGAGCAAAAACAAGTTTTGAAGAAAAAATCTCAAATGTTGCATTTTTACGAACTCGTATTGAAGTTATAAACTCCTTTTTTGCCGAAGACGAAGTTGACGAAATATGGATTACTTTTCCCGACCCGCAAATGAAAAAACGCAGAGCAAAAAAGCGACTTACATCACCTGTGTTTCTGTCGAAATATCA
>CAYRJP010000101.1:2304-7439 GCA_964424425.1 uncultured Bacteroidales bacterium
ATATGGAAAAACTGATTTTTGCAACAAACAACAACCACAAATTAACCGAAGTAAAACAGATATTAAACGGAATATTTGAAGTTACGGGACTTAAAGAAGCCGGCATTGACGAAGATATTCCCGAAAATGAAATCACTCTTGAAGGAAATGCAAGAGCCAAAGCTATATATGTTTATAACAAACTAAAAACCAATGTTTTTGCCGATGATACAGGACTTGAAATTGAAGCTCTAAACAACGAACCCGGAGTATATTCGGCACGATATGCAGGTGAAAATAAAAACTCACAAGACAATATGAATAAAGTATTGCAAGAAATGCAAAACATATCAAACCGCAAAGCTCGCTTCAGAACAGCAATTTGCTTAATATTAAACGGAACCGAATATACTTTTGAAGGAATTGTAAACGGAACAATATTGAAAAAACCCGTTGGAAATGCAGGTTTTGGTTACGACCCCATATTTCAGCCCGAAGGATACAACATATCTTTTGCCCAAATGGATGCCGCCGAAAAAAATAAAATCAGCCACAGAGGCAAAGCTATTGAACAACTAATGAATTTTTTACTGAAAAAATAAAATATTTTGCTTTTTTAACAGTTAATATATCAGTATTTTTATACAAACACAATAAATAATAATTAAAAAAATAAATTCAAATGACAGTATTAAAAAAACAAATTTTAATAATTACCGCATTGCTTTTTACAGCATTTTTTTCCTGCTCAACAGATGATAATTCTATTGAAGAAAACGGACCCGTTACCACAAAAACTTTATCTGTTCCTGATTTTAGTGGCATAAATTTAACCTTTTCAAGCAACATAACAATAACACAAGGTGATACTCAAGTAGTAAAAGTAACAGGACACTCTAATATAATAGATAAAATTATAACTTCAGTTTCCGACAATATTTTAAAATTTGAATTAGAAGACGATTATTATCAAGATTCCGAATTGTCAATTGAAATTACAATTCCTAATTTAAATCATTTGGAATTAAACGGTTCGGGCAATTTTTTAGTAAATGACTTTACCAATCAAAATAAACTCGATATTTTATTAAGCGGAAGCGGTAATGTATATCTGAATAAATTTGAAGGGATAACAGACCTTTATGCCGCAATAAGCGGTTCGGGAAATATTAAAGCAAATAAAAAAATTACCGGTTTAAAAAACCTATCCTTAAACATTACCGGAAGCGGAAATTATTTCGTTTTTAAAATCAACAGCAACAACTGCACTGTTAATATAGCAGGTTCCGGACATATTGAACTTACAGCTGTCAAATCACTTAATGTAACCATAAGCGGAAGCGGAGATGTTTATTACAAAGGAAAACCAAGTATTACACAAAATATTTCAGGTTCAGGAAAATTAATTGATGCTAATTAAGTTTTAACAGCATATATTATATCCAACTGACAGATATAATACTAAAAACAATACGAATGAGATTATTTTTATTATTAAACATTATATATTTTTTAGCAACAGCTTTAAATACTGTTTCAGCTCAAATTCCTGTAGGCACATGGCGTGATCATTTAACATACAACAATGGAAAAACAATTGCCGAAACCGAAAGCAGAGTGTATTGTGCCACACAATCGGCTCTGTTTTATTACGATAAATCGGACAACTCCATAACAACATGGTCAAAAATAAACAAACTGTCAGATTTGGGAATAGGTGATATTGCTTATAGCAAACAAACAGGCAAATTAATAATAGGATATTCAAACGGAAACATTGATATAATAGACAAAAACGACAAAAAATATAACTTCCCCGATATTAAATTAAAAAATATTATCGGCGATAAAGCCATTTATGACATCTGCATAAACGATAGTCTTGCATACTTATCAACAGGCTTGGGAATTATTATTTTTAATATGGTTAAAAATGAATTTGGCGACAGCTATATAATAGGCAAAGGCGGCTCTTATTTAAAAATTAACAGTTGTGCAATTTACAATAATTATATTTATGCTTTAACTGACAACGGCGTGCTTAAAGGTGACTTAAGCAATCCTTTTCTCGGAGATTTTGCAAATTGGAAAAAAGATACCACTTTGATATACAAAAATGAGAAATTTTACACATCAACAGTATTCAACGACAAACTGTATATTGTAAACAACATTAACAATTCTGATACATGCATAGTAAATGTTTACGACCGACAAAAATGGGATACCATATTTACCGATTTACAAAAAATTAAAAGTATAACATCAACAAAAAATAACTTAACAATTGTAAAAAAATGGCATGTTGAAGCTTTTGATAAAAATCTGAATCGAATAACACATTACAGTGCACACGATGCTGTTTATGCTATTTTAAATGACAATAACGATTTATGGATTGCCGATTCAAAAAAAGGAATGTTGCTCCACAACGAAAAATATTGGGAAAAAACATTTTTACCCGAAGGTCCTTTAAGCAACAATGCTTTTGAAGTTTACTACAACAACGGAAGTATTCTTGTTGCACCCGGAGGCTATCAATATGCAGGCTCCAATTTATATTACCATGCAAATGTTTATCAATTTAATGATGAAAAATGGGTAAATTTGACTGACGATGAAGAAAACAGCGAAAAGCTAAGCCCTTTACGAAGCGTCGTTGATTTTACATCACAAAACAACCCTGACAGTTATATGGCAGGAACATGGGGATATGGTTTAATTGAAGTTACCGACGGTAAAATAACAAATGTTTACAACATTGAAAATACAAACGGAATACTCGGCAATTATATTGGAGGAATGACCTATGACCAAAAAGGTAATTTATATATTATAAGTAATTATTCAAGCACTCCGTTTGTAGTTAAAACACCCGACAACAAATGGTATCATTATAAATACGACCTGAATTGGGCAGATACGGGTTTTAATATGATTAACTCTTCTCGAAAATTAATAAATACTTACAATAACGATAAATGGACAATATCATCACGCGGTAAAGGTATTTTTGTGTGGAACGATGGCGGAACACCCGAATATGAAGCCGATGATGTTTACAAAATGTTTAGCCTAAAAGACGAATCAAACACCCTGATAGATAATCTGCTAAATGATATTGTTCAGGATTTGGAAGGAGCAATTTGGATTGCTTCATGCAACGGTGTTGCAGTATATGATTTCCCCGAAAAAGTTTTATCGGGCGACGATTTTTATGCCAGAATACCTCAACTCGTTGAAGACGGCTTTTACAAACCTTTACTTAAAGACGAATTTGTAACAACCATTGCTGTTGACGGAGCTAATCGCAAATGGATAGGAACCGAAGGTGCAGGGTTATTTTTAGTTTCAGCAGACGGTACCGAACAAATAATGGCTTGGAACACCGATAATTCCAAGCTTTTTTCAAACAATATTTATTCTATTGATATTAATCAAAAAACCGGCGAAGTGTTTATCGGCACCGACAAAGGTGTACAATCGTATAAAAGTACATCATCGGAAAACAAACCCGATTACAGCAATATATTTATTTTCCCGAATCCCGTAAAGGGCGATTATAACGGACTTATTACCATCAGAGGATTAATGTATAAAACAAATGTGAAAATTACCGACATGTCGGGACATTTGGTTTTTGAAACAGTAAGCAACGGTGGCGATGCTATTTGGAACGGCAAAGATATGTCGGGCAATAAAGTTGCTCCCGGAGTATATTTAGTATTTTGCAGCACCAGCGATGGCACAATGTCAGAATCTTCTAAAATTTTATTTGTTAAATAAAAAATGATTGTAAATACATCTGCCATAATTCTGAATTATATTAAATATTCCGACAATTCAGTTATTGTAAATGCCCTATCGGAACATTACGGACGTATATCGTTTATGGTTTACGGCATTAACTCTAAAAAAAGCAAATTATCGGCATTTCAACATCTGTTTATTCTCGACTTGCAAATTTATTACAATTCCGAACGTAATATTCAAAAATTAAAAGAGTATAAAATCAATCCACCGTTATTATCGCTAACAGCTGACATACGAAAAAGTACTTTGGCTATGTTTATTGCCGAAGTTATTTCAAAATCGGTAAAAGAAGAACACAAAGATACGACTATGTTTAACTTTTTTAAAACAAGCATACTGTTTCTTAACGAATTAAACGATAATCTATCAGTTTTTCATCTGATATTTCTACTAAAGCTATCACGCCTGCTTGGTTTTTCCGATTTTTCGAATAATATATCTGCCAATTTTTACGATTATACCGAAGGAACTGATGTTCATATAAAACCACATCACAACTACTTTTTTACAAAAAACGATTATGAATTGTGCAGTAAATTAATACAAACAAAATTTGACAACATAGAAACTATTGCACTAACCCGTGATAGCAAAGCCCAAATATTAAATAAAATAATTGACCTGTATAAAATACATAATTGCGAGTTTAACAGTTTAAAATCTTATAACTATTTCAAAGAAATATTCTCAACATAAAAACATTATTATGTTTAATTCATTCACTTAAAATATTATAAATACTTTTTATAACACAAACTTTTTTGTAACTTCATAAATTTGGCATAATATATGTCATGTATTTGCCGAAAAAACATAACTATTTAATATTTGTTTCGTAAAAGTGATTTCGTGAAAAATTTATTAATTACATATTTTCTGATACTATCATTTGTGTCTGTCAAGTCTCAAGATATAAGCTATCGGTTTAAGCGATTAAGCAGTGCAGATAATATTCCTCAAAATACTATTATTAGTGCCTACAAAGATTCAAAAGGATTTATGTGGTTTGGCACTTTTAGCGGTTTATTCCGATACGACGGCAGCACTATAAAAACATTTTTACCTGAAGATGAAAACTCCATAAATGCAAATGTTATATACAACATTACCGAAGATTATAAAGGAAATATTTATTTTGCAACCCGTTCGGGCGGAGTAAATGTTTATAACTACAATACCGAAACATTTTCATACTACAAAAAAGATTCTACCGAAAACTCTATTGTAAGTGATGTAGTATATTATATCAAACAAACATCGGACAGTGCAATGTGGCTTGCCGCATACAGTGGAATCAGTATTATAGATGTTAAAAACAATAAAATCAAAAATTATAATATCCC
>CAYRJP010000102.1:0-7422 GCA_964424425.1 uncultured Bacteroidales bacterium
GCATTATTGAAGATATATCAAAAACATCAATGTTTGATAAATTTGATGCAATAATGAACTTTAATATACTTGCCGATTTTTGGGGTTCACCCGACTTAATGTCAAATTACGGAAATTGTTCTTTCGGGCTTTATTTAATGGAAAAAAAGAATGCAAACCTGCCGGCAAAAAAATCACAAATACAGCAACTATTTAAAAAACACTTTTGGATATACTCAAACAATATGGTAAAAGATGTAATACTGGACAGAGTCGACGATGTGTATTTTAGTGATATACAAGGAATTGCAACCCGTCAAAACAGTAGAACTTTTGTGTTGGTTTTAATTGTAATTGTTGTTATGATACTGATTTTATCAATTATCAATTACATAAATCTTACCATAGCACAAGCAGGTATGCGGGTAAAAGAGACAGCCATAAAAAAACTGATGGGAAGTTCTCGTAAAAGTTTGATAATTCAACACACCATTGAATCGGTTTTACTGTGTTATATTGCATTTTTGTTTGCTATTGCTTTAAGTTTTATTGCCGAACCATTATTTAACAATCTGCTTAATACTCAACTAAATATTGCCGATAAGTTTTCGGGTAATATGATTATTACCATTATTATATTGGTAGGAATTATAGGAATTATTTCAGGAGTAGCACCGGCATCAGCTGTTACTCGTCTTAAAGCAGTAGAAGTTATTAAAGGCGGCTTTCGCCGAAAAACAAAAGCAGTTTACTCAAAAATTCTTATAGGCTTTCAATATGTTGTAGTTATTGCATTATTGATTTCTGCCATTGTTATTTTCAAACAAACAAAATATATGCAAACATACAACCCCGGATTTAATACCAAAAATATTTTGTCGCTAGAAAATCTTCTTTCACCCGACCAATATGCAGGATTTAAAAATAAATTGAAAAATATACCCGGAGTAAAAAATGTATCTTTTGTTGCAGGAAATCCTACCGATGGAGGAAATAATAACACATTTATCTTTGATAACAAAAATGTCAGTTTTCAGGTTTTTAAGGTTGATTCTGCTTTTTTTGACATGATGAACTTAAAGATACAACCAATGGGAGCAGCATATTCAAAAGACGGAATATGGATAAATCAAACTGCCGTAAAAGCTCTTGAATTTGACACAATTCCCCAATCGGTTGATTTTATGGGAAATAGATATACTATTTTAGGTATTGTTAACGATTTTAATTTCAAATCGTTACACGATAAAATAGGACCGGCATACATTAAACTAATGCCTTCGGGTGGTTATGCGTGGAGTATTTTGGTGCAATTAGAAGGTAAAAATTTAATAGAAACTGTTGATAAAATAAAATCTGCATACAGCGAATTTACCGACGGCATTCCTGTTGAAGTAAACTTTTTCGACGAAACAATAAAAAGTTGGTATGATAAAGAAAAACAAACATCAAAATTAGTCGGGTATTTTACTTTTCTGACAATAGTAATTTCAGTAATGGGAATATTTGCAATGTCGATATTCTATAATCAGCAAAAAACCAAAGAGATAGGTATTCGCAAGGTAAATGGTGCAACCGCTTGGGAGATAATTAAAATGCTCAACAAAGATTTTGTAAAATGGGTAGCCGTGGCATTTATAATAGCAGCTCCTGTTGCTTATTACGCAATGAACCGGTGGCTTGAAAATTTTGCCTATAAAATCTCACTGAGTTGGTGGATTTTTGCTTTGGCAGGATTGGCGGTACTGCTTATTGCCTTGCTGACAGTTAGTTTACAAACATACAGAGCTACAAGTAAAAATCCCGTAGAAGCATTGAGATATGAGTAATGCAATGAGTTGAAAGTTATTTAATGATGTAATGATTTAATTATTTAATGCAGTAATGCGATAATGAGTTGAAAGTTTTTTAATGATTTAATGGTTCAATGATTTAATGATATAATAATGCTAAATCGAAGGAAGTGTCCTCTTGAAGAGACTTACAGAGGTGAAAAGAAGAAAAAACTTTGTAACCAATAAGCAATATTTAATTTTTTTTAATCTTATAATGGTTTAATGAAAAACGAAAAATTTGACTAAAATTTATGAAAGATTTAAAACAAATTATCAGAGGTTTTATAAGACAGAAAACACATACTTTGTTTAGTTTTTTAAGCATTTCTATAGGAATAATCTGTTTTTCTTATATAGCGGTTTGGGCTTACTCTCAATTGTCGTATGATAAATATATTCCCGATTTAAATCGTATTTGGCTTGTTGCTTCGGATGATAGTGTTTATAAAGATTTTGATACAACAATGCCATTGCCTTTGTCTGAACTCATTCGAGATAAATACAGTGATTTAAATTGTGCATCTTATAATTATTATGCCGGAAAATTTAAAATAAAATACAAAAACATTGTTGGTTTTGATGAGATAACAACAGCGGACTCTCAGATTATTAATATTTTACCTTTTAAATTCGTTGAAAAAGGACAACGCGAATTATTAAACACAAACAGTTTAATAATATGTGAATCAATTGCTAAAAAATATTTTGGTAAAAAAAGAGCTATTGGTGAGGTTGTTTTTATAAACGATACCGTTCCCTTTACAATCGGTGGTGTTTTTGCCGATTTCCCCGAAAATTCTACATTTAAACCCAAGATACTTTGCAATTTCGATGATTTTGGTGATATTTATTATAAATGTGAAGACTGGAACAACTACTGTTATCAAGTATTGGTAAAAACACCCCCTAATTTTGATACACAAAATTTTTCAAAAGAAATAACCCTAGCTATTGTTGAATTACACGAAACCGATGAAGTATTTACTCTTTATCCTTTATCGAAAATGCATTTACAAAGTCCGGGTGAAAAATCAATGATAAGCCATTTATTAATTATTATTATTAGTGGCTTATTACTTCTGATTGTTTCAGCTACAAACTTTATAAATTTACTTATTGCAGGGTATTTGAAAAAAATAAAAATGTTTAATACCAAAATTATATTAGGTGCACAAAAACAACATCTTATAAAATATTTATTAACCGAAACAGCAATATATTTTATAGTATCGGCTGTTTGTATATTAATACTCAACAATTTTATTATTCCTGTTCTTTCTCAAATTGTAGGTTTAAATCTCCTCACTGTTTTCGGATATAGCCGTATTATTGCAGTTCAATTGCTTATAGTAATAATAACATATATTTTAGTAAGTATTTTTCCTGCTTTTATATTAGGCTGGGGAACCTCCAAATTAGATAAATTAAATAAAAAAATAAAATTCAGAGTTAATAACCTGCTTATTATGGGGCAGTTTACTTTAGCTATATTTATTGCTGTTTCCGCTTTTTTTATGCACCGTCAAATATCTTTTGCTATATCATCTAATTTAGGATACAATTCTGAAAATGTGATAGATATTGAATGTTATGATTATCCTTTACAAAAAAACAGAGAAAATGTTGAACATTTTTTAAAAACAACACCGGAAATAGTATCATTTAGTTTTACAAGTAGTCAATTAGCAGGTTTTACTATGCGTACCACAGGATTTAGACATCCGCTTTGGAGCGAAAATGAACACGAAAAATACAGGGTTATATATAAAACCGATAACAATTTTTTTAAAACTATGCATATCCCGATTATTGCTGGAAGAGATTTTGATAATAAAAAATATAACGAAAACAGAAATATTATTATCAATAAAACATTTGCAAAAGATTTGGGAGGAATAGACAGTGCTTTAAACTTAAAACTTAAGAATGGATATGTTTATACTGTCGTTGGAGTATGCGACGACTTTTATTTTGAAAGTATGCACCAAAAAATTGAACCGTTAGTTATTTTATGTAAACAGGATAACACCCATAATATTATAGTTAAAACATTTGCTAATAATAATCGGGCAGTTTCAATAAAAATTAATAAATATTTATCGTCATTATCTGATGCACCTTTTGTTATTAAACCTATAAAACAGCAAATATCCGAAATGTATAGTGATGAAGAAAATCAACAGAGCATATTGAAACTATTTGCAGTAATATCATTATTGCTGAGTTGTATGGGATTATTTGGTTTAGTAGCTCTTGAATTAGAGCAAAAAACCAAAGAGATAGGTATTCGCAAGGTAAATGGAGCAACCGCTTGGGAGATAATTAAAATGCTCAACAAAGATTTTGTAAAATGGGTAGCCGTGGCATTTATAATAGCAGCTCCTGTTGCTTATTACGCAATGAACCGGTGGCTTGAAAATTTTGCCTATAAAATCTCACTGAGTTGGTGGATTTTTGCTTTGGCAGGATTGGCGGTACTGCTTATTGCCTTGCTGACAGTTAGTTTACAAACATACAGGGCAGCAAATAAAAATCCCGTAGAAGCGTTGAGGTATGAGTAATGCAATGAGTTGAAAGTTATTTAATGATGTAATGATACAATGATTTAATGATATAATTATTTAATGCAGTAATGCAGTAGTGCGATAATGAGTTGAAAGTTTATAAAGTTGAAAGTTATTTAATGGTATAATGGTGTAATGATATAATTATTTAATGCAATAATGCAATAATGAGTTGAAAGTTTATAAAGTTGAAAGTTGTTTAATGATATAATGGTTCAATGATTTAATGATACAATAATGCTAAATCGAAGGAAGTGTCCCCTTGAGAGTTTATCACTGTTTACTCCGATTTTTTCGGAGAAGAAATTCGGGAGGATTACAGAGGTGAAAAACAGAGAAAAATTAAATGTAATAATAAGCTAAAAGTTGTTTAAAAAATCAGTAGAAATGATAAAACAGATAATATTAAGCATAAAAAATTTCAAACGCACGCCATTGTTGTTTTTTATTAGTATTCCCGGACTTGTTATCGGTATTACGGCTGCAGTGTTGCTTATTGCATTTATTCAATACGAAACAAGTTTTGATAAGTTTTTTCCCAACAAAAACAGAGTTGTAAGGCTTTATAACATTTGGATAGAAGACAATTCGGTTGATGCTTTTCCTATCTGTTTGCGTAAAGCATACACCGAAATTCCCAACCAAATTCCCGAAATTGAAAAAGCCGTTCAAATATATCGGGGCGGTAAAACAAATGTTCATTTTAATAAAAATCAATTTAACAGTAAAAAACTTCTTTATGTCGATTCCGAATTTTTCGATGTTTTCGGTCTTTCGCTTTTACAGGGTGATAAAACCAATGCTTTAACGCAAAAATACATGGTTGTATTAACCGAATCGCTGGCAAAAAAAATATTTAACAAAACCGATTGTTTAGGTAAAAATATCAAAATAGGAAACGATAATTACACTATTACAGGCGTAATAAAAGATTTTCCGAAGAATTCCCATATAAATTTCGATTTGTTGGCTTCACTGTCAACCTTTGACCTCAGCATATTTCAGGGACTTGAATTTTTTACATATTATCTTTTAAACAAAGATGCCGATTTTAAATCTGCCGACAGCAAAATATCGGCTCTCAACAATAAACTTTTAGATGGTAAATTCGGACAATTTAATGCAAAGTTTAAGTCGGGCACAGAAAAGCTGTTAGATATTCATCTTCACAGTATTACCGATTTTGATTTATCGGACAAAGGCGATAAAAAACAAATCTTTATACTCTCTTTTATTGTGTTTTTTATATTGCTGATAGCCGTAGTAAATTACATAAATCTTTTTGTGCTTTACGGCGAAAAGCGAGCAGGCGAAATAGGAATCAAAAAAACCTTCGGAGCAAGCCGTTCCGACATTATAAAAATAATTTATTTCGATGCTGTATTGGTAAATCTTATAGCATTTGCATTAACATTTATACTAATAGCTATCGCAATAGCATTTATCAACTCTTATAATATTGATGTAAATATTGATTTTATAAAAACAGTAAATCTATTTAAAATAACTGTTTTTACGGTGTTTTTTATTGTTCTTGTCATAATTACGGGAGCATATCCTGCTCTTTATCTTTCAAAATTGAAGCCTGTAGATATTATAAAAGGCAAAAATTATTCGGTAAAAAGAAAAAAATGGTTGTCGGTGCTTTCGGTAATCATTCAATTTTCGATAAGTGTATTTTTAATAACAAACTTACTGATTATCAACTATCAAATAAAGCATTTGAAAAATATTCCGTTGGGATTTAATGTAAAAAATGTTATCGGTATTAATATTTCAGATAATAACCTTTCGGGAAAAGTTAAATCAATAAAAGAAGAACTTAAAAAATTGCCGTATGTAAGTAGCGTGGGGAGTTCATCTCATTTTATGGGTGGCGGATGCAGCGGGCAGCTTATTTATCCTTACGGAGAATCGGAAAAAAACGGTAAAAGTATCAATCAATACAGAGTGCAAGAGGGATTTTGTAAAACTATGCAATTGCAATTGTCGGCAGGAAGATTTTTTAACGGAACAAACGACGATAAAAGTAGCATTATTTTAAACGAGGCTGCAGTAAAAAAATTGGGCTTAAAAAATCCTGTCGGAAAATTGATGGTAATGGATGTTGACCCGCTGAAAATTATCGGTGTAACAAAAAACTTTTATTACAATAACTATGCAGGCGAAGATATTGCCCCGTTGGTTCTATCATACGGATACGGAACAAATGTAATTTATCTCAGAATAGACGGTAATATTACCAAACAAAAACTAAAACAAATTGATGTCGTTTTTTCAAGTTTTAACAGTAATAATAAATTCGACTTTTTTAGTTTACAAGATATTTATAAAAATAAATTTTCGGATATGAATAAACTTATGACAATGTTATTGTTAAGCACATTGTTGGCATTGTTTTTAAGTTTTACGGGAATGTTTGCTTTGTCGGTTTTTAATGTAGAAGCACGCACCAAAGAGATAGGAATACGAAAAGTATTGGGAAGTTCATCGTTGCAAATAGTTGTAAAGCTTATTAAAGATACTTTAAAATGGGTAGTAATTTCAATGCCCTTGGCTTTTATTATTTCAGGATTAATAATGAGCAGATGGCTCGAAACTTTTGCAAACAGAATAGATATTGGCATTTGGTTTTTTATTGAAGCGGGAGTAATTGCAGTTATAATTGCCATTGGTGCAGTATCAATTAAAAGTATTATAACAGCAATGAGTAATCCCGTAGAAGCGTTGAGATATGAATGATACAATGAGTTGAAAGTTGTTTAATGATACAATGGTTCAATGATATAATGATACAATTATTTAATGCAGAAATGAATGTGGAGGCTGAGCCTGTCGAAGCCGAATTAGCACCAAAGATGAAAAATAAATTAGTGTTAATTAGTGTAATTTGTGGATAAAATCTTTGTGAAACTTTGTGTTTTCTGTGGTAAAATTGAGTTGAAAGTTATTTAATGGTACAATGGTGTAATGATATAATGATACAATTATTTAATGCAGAAATGCAATAATGCAGAAATGAGTTGAAAGTTAAAAGTTTATAA
>CAYRJP010000103.1:0-7404 GCA_964424425.1 uncultured Bacteroidales bacterium
CTTCGTTGAGATACGGATTGCGTTTACCTCCGCTCCATGTAATTTTTGAGTTAATATTTAACGAATATCTGCTGTTGAACCTGTATTCGTAACCACCCAAAAAGTTTGTTACGTAATTTGCGGCAAACGCCGTATGATGTTTTACATTATCGCTGCCTCTGTACCACGAATCAAACAATGAGTTTGTAATCATAAAATACCAATTTTTACTCAAATACCGTTCAAATGTAATTTCAACACCATAATTATTGCCTGTTCCCTTGTTTACCAAATCAGCTACTCTATGAATGTGAAAAGAAGCTCCGTCGTTGAGCATCGAAAAGTTAGACGGCTCTTTTGTTACGGGCACATTGTAAAGCCACTGGTAATAAGTCTCAATTTTAAGATGCAAATTATCGGTAAACATATGGTCGTAAGCAAAAACCAGATGAGTAGCCTTTGTAAATTCAAGTTTGCGATTTGTTTGCATATATTTTCCCGAAAGGGTATCGTAACTTTGAACAAAATAGTAAAACATAGGCTGCAATTTACTGTGCATACCAAATCCAATACTGAATTTATGTGTTGGCAACGGCTCGTATGTTAAGCTCAAACGCGGCTCCAAAGCATTTGAATTATTAAACAAAAATTGCTGAAAATAGACTCCCGTATTTAGCGTAAGCGTATTGCTGAATTTATGTTGCCACTCTACATAACTGTTAATTAGCGAAAGTCCGTTTTTGCTGATTGCAGTAGAGTGCTGATAAAAAGCAGTGTCGGTAAGTGAACGCCTGAAACTGTCTTGATAAGATATATTGTGAGTTTCAAAACCCACACCTACCGCCAAGGTGTTTTTTCTATTAAATTTTCGCACATACCGACTTGATGCCGAACTTATTATCTCCGAATTATCTTCACCGTAAAAAAGAGTTGATTTTCTTTGAAATACAGTATCAATACCATTGGGAACAATAGGTATAAAATTTACTGAATCTACTTTTGAATCGACCTTTGTTCCCGACAACGATGCCATAGTGTAAATATGCGATTTTTTATCGATAAAGATTTTATGAGTAACACCAAGTATTCCGAGTGATGAACCATTTCTTACGTCGGTATTGCCTATGGGATTAAATTTAGCAATGTCTTCGTCCTCGTAGCTTATCATTTCAATATAACTTTTGCCTCCGATACCGAAAATTGAGAATTTTCCGGCTTTTTTAGTGGGTAAGTCAACTTTAAAAGTTAAATCGTAATATTCGGGAACAGCACCACCTGCCACATCAAATCCTAACATATCCATAACATCAAGAACCGAATATCTGCCCGATATTAAAAAAGAGCCGTTGTAATTTTTCGAAAAAGGACCTTCTGCCATTAACTCAAACCCGCCAAAACCTATTTGTCCCGTAAATTCGTATTTTTGATTGTTACCGCTTCGCATCCATAAATCAAAAACTCCCGACAAGGCATTACCGTATTGAGCAGGGAAAGCACCGGTAAAAAAGTCGGAATTTGAAAGTGTATTATTATTTAAAATACTTACGGGTCCTCCTGTTGCTCCCGAAGCACTCCAATGGTTTGGGCTTGGAATATTCATTCCTTGCAATCGCCACTGTAAACCCATTGGTGAATTTCCGCGAATTACAATATCATTTCTATCGTCGCCGGCACGCGACACTCCTGCAAAGTTAGCTGCCATACGAGCAGGGTCACCAAAACTTCCCGCATATTGCTCTGTTTCGGCAACAGTAAAAGAGCGGGCACTCACCGATGCCATTTTGTTTATAGTTTCGCCTTTGCGATAAGCCTTTACAACAACCTCATCGGTAACGGTTACTTGTTCTTCCATTTCTATTCGTAAAACTTGTTGCTTGCCCGCTGTTAATTCTATATCGGCAAAAGCAGGCTTATAACCAAGGTATCTGAATAAAATAGTATATTTCCCCACAGGAAGTTTTTTAAAACTAAACTCTCCCTTTTCGTTTGTGGATGTTCCAATAATAGGGTCGGAGCCTTTTATTATTATGTTTACACCTGTAAGCGGAAAATCACTCTCTTTGTCAATAACCTTACCTCTTATAACTTGTGCAGATTGAGAAAAAGCAGTTGTTGTCTGTAATAATAAAAACAAAAAAGTAAATAAAAGTAGTAGTAGTAGTTTCACAATTTTAAAATTTAGATTACAGCATATACAGACAGGTTAAAGTGTAAAACAGTTGCGTTGTATTTTAAAAATACAACTGTTAAAAAACTAAAAACTACACTATCCTAAAAAGTCATTGTAAATACAAAGCCTGTGATGCTCCCTTTAAAATACTCTACTGTTTGCTGAAATATTTCTCTCTTTTATTCGAAATAACAATTTGATATATATTTAACCCAAACAAAATTTAATCTAATAAAGAGTTATAAATAAAATGACCTAACTATTACAATTAGTGTTTTTTTATAAAATATATCTCAGGTAAAATAATCTTTATTTCATTTCCTGACTTTTCATTTTTCCAGAATATAATAAAATTAATCCTTACTTCTGAAATTGCATAATTTTTCTTTTTCAAATCTTCTAATTTATTTGAAAAAGCTGTTGAGAATCTTAATATTTCTTTATTATCATTATTGAAACAAGCATTATTCTTGTAAATTAATTTATCACCACTTTGTAGCTTTTTTAATAATTTTTGGCGGTAATTATTATCAAAGAATCCTAACCATACATCTTTATGAGTCAATTGCAAAACAATTATTTCTTGTTCCGAATAATCAGTTATATCAAATTCCGATACAATATTATTAATTCTGTAATTATCAAAGATATTATTATTTAAATGGATAGTTAAGTTATTTTTGGCACGAGTTATCGCCACATACAGCTCTCGCTTTTTACTTTCTTCATTAATATAAAAATCGTTCAACATCAAATAGACATTATCAAACTCTTTCCCTTTTGCCTTGTGAATTGTAGAAACAATGATTGTATCAACTTTTTCCATAACAAAATCTTCCAATTTTGATTCCCGCAAGAAAACTTTAAAATCAGATTTATATTTTCGTTTTGGATTACTCAATTCAAAATCTTTAATAATATTTATACAAAGTTCTAGTTTTGTACTACGAGAAAACCTTTTTACCAAATCAATTTTAGCTTGTTGCCATTTTTCATCGCTAATAACAAAAATATCATTTTTAAAATCTAAACAATAAATAAAATATTGTATTTCATATAGTTTTAAAAGTGAAAAGCTATCGTTTGTTTGAATAAGTTTGGCATGAAATCCTTTTTTAATCAATAATCCGGCAATCTGCAATGCCTCATCATTAGTTTTGGTTAAAACACAAGTAGTTCCCGATAAGTCTGTTTTTATTATATCATCAACAAAAGGAATAACAAGGTTCTTTGAATTGTATGAAACAATCTTAACCTTTCCGTTATCTTTTTGAACAGGAATAATCGGCATTGTTTTCAACCGATTTTTTATTGTCGATGCAAAAAGATTAGAAAATTCAACAAGATTTCTTTTGCTTCGATAATTTTCAACAAGTTCATATTTAACCGCTGATTTTTTTGTAATAAAATTTTGTAAATATTTAGAACTTGAACCACGAAATTCATAAATATTTTGATCATCGTCTCCAACCGCAATAATTCTCATCTCCTCGTTAAAATAAATAAGTGTAGATATAAACTCATATTCATCTATATCCATATCTTGTGCCTCATCAATAACAAGAACTGTTTTAGATATTCTGTTGGGTTCTACATCACCATTTTTTATTTTATCAATAGCATTTCGTATAATTTTATTAGATTTTTCTAAATCACCAACTTTCCCAAGTAAATCAAAACAATAAGAATGAAAAGTTTTTATCTCAACAAAATTAGCAGCATTACCTATTAATTTCAACAATCGTTTTTTAAATTCGGTTACAGCTGCACGAGAAAATGTAAGCATCAATAATTGTTCATGTTTAACATCTTCCATTAACAGCAACGATGCTAATTTATGAACAAGCAAGCGAGTTTTACCACTACCCGGACCGGCTGCTACTACAATATATTTTGAATTTTGGTCTTTAATAATATTTAGTTGAGCAAGTGAAAGTTCTCCAAAAAGTTGCCTGAATTTTCGTGGTGTTATGTTTCTTATTATTTCTTTTTGCCTACTACCTTTAAAGTATTTATTTAAAAAAGAGTTATAATTCAATTGAAAGTAATCTTCTACAAATTGCAACGCCTCATGGTAATCAGTTATCATTTTCTTGGCATATTCGCCAACAATATGTATTTGTTGCACCTTGTTTTCGTAAAATTGTTTCAATTTTTTATAATCTTCGGCTTTATAGCGTTTTTTATTATCTTTTTCTAATCGTTCAATGGTAAGTTTATTATAAACAACAAAAAAGCCACCTTCTATTTTTAGTGCATCAATTCTTGACAGGTAAAAAAGTGTATCTTCAATATCATTTAAATTAACTTTCGTAGAAAATAATCCGTTATTTTCAAAAGTAGTTTTTAATTCATGAACGGAGAATTCTATCAAAATATTTTCTTTATTTTGTTCATAATCAGTAAGATTATTTATTATTTTTTTAAAAAGATAATCAATGATAAAAGAAGATAATTCACGACGTTTTTTTAGCTTTTGAATTAATTCGTTTTTCTTTTGCAATAATTTAACAGCAATATGATTTTTTGTGAAATCAATATTTTTTTGTTTAGCCCAATTTTTTATAGCCCAAAAATTAAATATTTTCTTGATTTTGTTGGGTGAACAATCATTTATCCCTTCCTCTTCAAGTTCTTGATTAAGTTGTTTAATATGAAAACTTTTTTCTTCGTTTTCAAGTTTTAAGAGTAATTTTTCTTCAATATCAAGAAACGATTTTACAATTTTACGAGAGCGTTTATCTTCACCTGCTTTAATAAATGCAGTAAGATCTTTTGTATCGGCAAGTATTTTTTCTTCGCGGAGCAAATTAATTATTTCTATCACATCTTCTTTTACAATTCCCAAAAGATCGGAAATATAATCTACTCTTGATTCAGGGTCTTCGCCTGTGGCATGTTTACGACTTTTGCTCGAAAACAATTTTTTTATAATTCTAATTGCATTTTGCTTTTGTTTTTCGTTAAATCTAAATGATTTATTTATTTTATCAACAGCTTCTTGTGCATTTTTTGACAAAATACTATTTGCAAAAATATGGGGAATATTTTGCCCTCGTTTTAAATATCCCGATTCTTCAAGTGCTGCAATAGCCGTTTTTACTCTTGTTTCAATCTCACCAACAGTATCGTCCCAACCGGCTTTACGGGCAATTTCCAATGCTGAATTAGATACTTTTAACCGAAAACGAGTTAAATCTTTTACCGCTTTCCAAACTTGTTGTATTTCTTTAATATTCAGCTTAGTTTGGTTTAGCAATACAAAATGTTTACTTAAATCTTCCTCGTTAAATAACACATAACATTCTGCTTCGATATTTTCATCACGTCCCGCTCGTCCCGCTTCTTGTATATAGTTTTCAAGCGAGTCTGAAATTTCGTAATGAATAACCATTCCCACATCTTTTTTATCTACTCCCATACCAAAAGCCGAAGTTGCTACCATAATTTGCACATCACCGTTTATAAAAGCATTTTGATTTTCAGTCTTTTCCTGTTTATCCATTTTACCATGATATGGTTTGGCGGTATAACCATCTTGCGATAATCTTTCGGCAAGACGATATGCTTTTAATGTTCGTGAAACGTAAATTATTGTAGGACAATTTTTCTCATCTATCAAATCTCTAACTGTATTATATTTTTCTTCTTCATCATTTTTAGGATATACTTTAAAGTACAAATTTTTTCTTGTTGAAACAGTTTCAAAAGTTTCAAGTTCAAGGTTTAATTTTTCTTGAAAATAATTTTTAATGTCTTCAATTACATTTTGCTTAGCCGTTGCCGTAAAACACGAAACAGGTATATTACCTTCAATATTTTTAAGTTTTATTAGTTTCCTGATAAAATCTCCGATATACAAATAATCTACTCTAAAATCTTGTCCCCAAGCAGAAAAACAATGAGCTTCGTCAATTACAAAACGAACAATATTTCTACCAAGTAAAAGATGTTCAATTGTTTTAGAGCGAAGCGATTCGGGTGAAATATAAAGCAATGAAGCAGAACCATTGACAACTCTTTCAAATGATTTAGCTTTTTCAATCGGATCAAGTAATCCGTTAATTGTTACAGCATCAGTAATACCTATTTTTTCAAGGTTATCAACCTGATCTTTCATCAGTGATTGTAACGGCGAAATAACTACAGTAAGCCCTTTTACATTTTCGCCCTGCATAAGAGCAGGTAGTTGAAATGTAAGAGATTTTCCGCCTCCGGTTGGAAAAACAGCCAATAATGATTTATACTCTATTGCGGCTTGTGCAGCTTTTTCTTGCAATGGTTCATCATTATATGTTCTAAAAGCATCGAACCCGTAAAATTTCTTCAACCCCAAGTGAATATCCAGTAATCTATTGCAATAATTACAACCTGAAATGCAAAGATTACTCCGCAATAAAAACATTATTCTTTGAACATCAGGAAATCGTTTTAACACCCAAGGCGGAGTTATTGAATAACGATCTTGAATATTGATTAATGCAAGAGAATATGCCAGCTCAACAGGATTACTATTAATAATGTTTTGCAAATTTGTATTTTGACAAATTTTGCCGTTAAATCGTTGAAATATTAATTCTTTTAAATTAATATTAAAATCTTGATTGCTGTCAATGTATTTAAAAAATCCGGCAAACTGTTTTTGTTTATTTAAAAGTGCATAAAATATTTGTTTGAATTCATTATCCAACTGATTGAATTGTATTACTTCATCAAAAAACAAATCTTTGGCTTTAATGGCATCATTCAACGGATTATTCATTTCTTCCGATTGTAATTTATCATCTTTTAACAGGTGATGATAAGGCTTTGCAGGAAAAAGCATCGGAGACCAAAACAGTGTGTCAATAAAATTAAAATTTTGAATATCTGTTTTATTTGATAAATATTTTAGATCATGTTCAAAAATATTATGCCCACAAATAAAATCTGTCCCTTTTATAAAATTTTCAAATTGTGAAATATTGTTTGAATGAAAAGTTTCTCCTGTAACTTTTATTGCTCCGATATCATTGATTTTCTTTGACAGGACTCCTATTTCAGTATCAATAAAAGTTATTTTTTTCATTAATATATTTTATTTGTTTTATTAAATATACTCAAAAATATACTAAATATACTTTCTAATTATGTATTTTAATAATTAAAAATTTATCATATATGTTAGTTAGCCATAAGGTGGAGAGTTCGCCACAGCAAGATAAAAAACAATTATGAAAATAATATTCAACAATTATATTTAAGTAATATCTAAT
>CAYRJP010000104.1:0-7392 GCA_964424425.1 uncultured Bacteroidales bacterium
TATTATTATTGCCGGTACAATCCCTTTAACTCCCCAAATATAATAAATAGGAATTGTTAATATAAGTCCAAATATGCTCCCAAATAAAGTAGACTTAGCAATACCTTTGTAATTAAATGTCCCTTGTAAAAGAACTTTTTGTCCTATATTTATTTGATTAATTAAAACAACAATAGAAACGATTTTAAATGCTAATGAATAATCAGGACTATTAAAAACCCATTGACTTAAGTATGGTGATAAGGAGAATGTTATAATTGTTCCTATAATTCCTGTAATAAAAACTAACTTTCTAAGAATGGTAATAACTGTATCTTTCTGTTTCTCATTGCCACTAGTATATGCTTGTGAAATATCTTTAACACCACTTGTTCTTAAGCCAATACCTGTAATATTCCCTATAATTCCTATTGTAGAAAAAATTAAACCTGATATTCCCATACCATAAGGACCTAAAAGGATAGCAACAATTTTAGATCTTATTATAGAAATTAATATCTGGAAAAATTTTACTCCTCCAAATAAAGATGTTGCTTTAATAATGTTACTATATGAATTTCTATCCTCCGTCATATTTTTTACAGATATAAAAATACAAACCTATTCATTACCTAATTCTCAGATTTATTATTTATAACTCTAACAACATTCTCTATTTCACTATCTTTAATCACTGCACTAATAGGTAAGCTTAATACTTCATTATGAATTTTTTCGGTAATAGAATATTTTTTATTATTCCACTCTTTATATGCCTTTTGTTTATGTGGTGAAATGGGGTAATGTATTAATGTTTGAATACCTGCATCGTTTAAATATTTCTGTAAATTATCTCTATTTTTGGTTCTTATAACAAACAGATGCCAAACATGAGAGTTAGTTGAAAGTTGAAAGTTGAAAGTTGAAAGTTTGGGTAAAATTATTTTGGAATTTTTAATATTATCAATATAATATTGAGCAATCTCCCGCCGGCGTTGGTTTTCTTTATCAATATATTTTAATTTTACTGTTAGAAATGCTGCCTGTATTTCATCCATCCGGCTGTTTAATCCTTGATAATCATTTTTATATTTTTCTTTTGAACCGTAATTTCCCAGTGCTCTTATAACTTCTGCCAATTCTTTGTCTTTTGTTGTTACTGCTCCCGCATCACCAAGGGCACCCAAATTTTTACCCGGATAAAAGCTAAAACCTGCCGCATTTCCCAAATTCCCTGTTTTTATACCGTTCCATTCTGCACCTATTGCTTGTGCATTGTCTTCTATTATCTTAAGATTATATTTTTTTGCAATATCTTCTAACTCTTTACTCCAACAAACTTGTCCGTATAAATGCACTATTAATATTGCTTTTGTTCTTTTGGTAATATGTTGCTCAATAAGTGAAATATCTAAATTATAAGTATCAATATCAGGTTCAACCAATACGGGTTTCAATCTATTATCGGTAATAGCCAATATGGTTGCAATATATGTATTTGCAGGCACAATTATTTCATCGCCTTCTTGCATAATACCAAGTTCAATATAACCTCTTAATATTAATCGCAGAGCATCTAAACCATTTCCTACACCAATAGCATTAGACGTTCCTATATAATTGCAAAGGTTTTGTTCAAACTGTTTTACTCTTTCGCCCAACAAATACCAACCACTATCTATAACTTCAGTAGCAACTTGTTTTAACTCTTCGCTATATTGAGCATTTATTTTTTGAATATCGAGAAATTTAATCATCTTTAAATTAATACATTTTTTATTATTACTCTATCTCAATACATTAACACATATTCCATATATAAAGACTCTAATGTTGATTTTTCTTTATTTAAAACAAATCCTGTTTTTTCATAAAGATTTATTGCCCTTTTATTTGAAGGTATTACTTTTAGATAAACAGTTTTTAATTTTTTCTCTTTTGCAATATTAATAATATATAATATCATTTTTTTTCCTATTCCTTTTCCCCAATATTCTTTTTCTCCAATATACCCCCAATATTCACCAGATATTCTTGTTATATTTTTTAATCCTACTACACCTATTATTGTTTCATTGTATTTTACACCTTTTATGAAATAATCTGATTTATGTTTTAAACTTAAAAACCATTTTTTTTGTTCATCTTGAGTAAAATCGGGTGTATTTGTTAATCTTTTTATTTCAATATCATTTAACCAAACCCAAGATTTTTTTAGAAGTTGAGAATCATAAAAAATAAAATCAATCATAATATTTTTATTAAATTAAATTCTTATTTCATAAAAATCACATACTGTAGCTCTTCCTCCATAACCTTCTTTGTTTCTGATTAAGTTCCTATTTAAGTATTGACCATCATTTTCTGTTGAAATTCCAAAATCAAAATAATTATAATTTATATATTTTTCATTAATTAAATAATCAACAATTAAACTAAATATACCTTGTTCTTTTCCTATCTCATTACTTGCAATATACTGACAATGAACCGTTAAGTGATTAATGAATAATATTGTCCCTGATATAATTTTATCATTATCTTTTACCACAAATAATTTAATGTTTTCAGGAAATTTTTTAGCAAGCATTAATAATTCTTTACCTGTATGTACTGGTTTTACATTATACTTTTTATTTAATACTGTTTTTTCAAGTTCCATAAAAGAAATAAAATCATTTGATTCTTGGACTTCTAAATTTAATGTTTTAGCTTTTTTGAGTATCGCTTTGTGCCCTTTTGAAAAAGAAATGCGATTCTTTAAATCAATAGTACTAGATACGTCTCTTCTATAAAGTATTGCATTAAAAAGAAAAAGAGCATATTTATCTTCTCCTGATGGTATTTTATAATAAATATCAGGTACAGACTTGTAAATTATTTTTTTTATATTATTATTTTTTGAAAATTCAATTAAAGAATTTAATATTTCTATCATTTTATTTGTTGTCATTTTTGTATTTGAGATAAAACCACCAAAAGACAATCCTGAATGAGAATATAAAACATTATCATTAATATTCGCAGGAAATAAAGAGATAAGTTTATCATTATCATATATCATCAAAGAATAATCTTCAAATCTATCAGAATGATATTCCATATAATCACGATAAAACATAAAATGACCATTTTTAGAATTATTTATAAACTCATCCCATACTACCTTTTTACTTTTATCATATTTCTTAATTTTCATTTTATTTTTTATATTTTAAAAAATCTTTATAATCTCTAATATAATCGTTTTCATCATAATTATACGAAGCTAAAACCAAGCAAATACTTCCGGAAGAAAAATTTGCCAATTCTCTCCAAATTCCATGTACAATATGTAAAGCAACATATGGTCTGCTTAAATGAATTGTTCGCTTAATATTTCCATCGTCAATAATAACATCGAAACTACCACTTGCCGCAATAATAAATTGCTGTAATTCTTTATGTGCATGCCCTCCTCGTTCTTCTCCTCCGGGAATATCATAAAGATAATATACTCTTTTTATTTCAAAAGGAGTTTCTATATTTTCTTGTATAGGGGTGATATTACCTGCTCTATTATGTATTTTGGGTAATTCAATAACCGAACAATCATAAACAGTATTATTTCTCATTTTACCATAGTTTTAAATTGTTCATAATTGCGAATATAATCATTCTCATTGTAAGTTCCCGATGCCAATATTAATGCTAAAGAATTAGTGGAAAAATTCTCAATCTGCCGCCATATCATTTTTGGTACATACAACCCGTAATACGAACGGTTTAATGTAAAAGTCTTTTTTTCTTTCCCATCATCCAATACCACATCAAAACTTCCCGAAAGGGCAATTATTAATTCCCTTAACTCTTTATAAGCATGCCCTCCCCGCTTTTCTCCTCCGGGGACATCATATATCCAATAGGTTCGTTTAATATTAAACGGTATATGATTCTCTCCTTCAATAAAAGTAAGATTACCTCTGTCATCAAGAATCTTTGGAAGTTCTATAATTTTAATTTTATCAATTTCCGGCTTCATTATTTAGCTTTAATTATAAAATATTATGCAAATTAAGTTTTTATTTTATTACTCTTGAAGTTATATTATATTTTTTCTTACTTTATTTTATTAACTACAAATTTATGTGGTTAAAAATATTTATTTACCTCAAATAACTTTTAATTCGCTATACTGATTATTTTTGAACCTCCTAAAGATTATAAGAACATTGAAATTATTGTTTTGTTATCAAACCTTCCAGGTTTTAGAAACCCGGAAGGTTTAAATACCTTGTTACAAATCAGGCTTTTACAAGTTTATACTGAGTTTATCGAAGTGTGGTCACTGAGCTTGTAGAAGTGACTTTTGCCAGTTACCACCGCAAGCCAAATCAAAGCAAGTCTCCCCTTAAGAGCCTGTCCCGTGCTTGTATCGGGAGAAGTGCCGTAGGCAATGGGTGAAAAACCGTCTCAGCCTCCGTAGCTGCTTTCAACTTTACAAACTTTTAACTTTTAACTCATTATTGCATTCGCTACGCTCATTTTTGAACTATATAAGACATCTAACATTTAAGTTATGCTTCGCTTTGTTCAGCAATTTTGAAACATTAAGGAGTTAAGAAAATTAAGGTTTTTACTGCAAAGCCACGAAGATGCAAAGATTTTTTTGTGAAATCAATATTTCACCCCTATAAGTCCTCCCGAAATGCTTCGGGATAAACTATCAAGGGGACACTGTCTTCGATTGAATGACAGCAAAATAATAATCTAAAGTAAATTACAAATACACTATTTCACTACTCAAATTCTAAGCAAAGCAATATAATTAACATCATCGTATAAAATAAATTTATCAACACTATCAATTAAGCTAAAATACCCAATATATGGAAAAGAATACGGTTACATTACTACCAATTTCATATCTAATTTATTTTATTAATAATATCATCAATACTAATATTTATTTTAGAGAAAGCAAACCATTTTTTACCTAAGTCTTTAAGCGATGCACCTATATGGTATAAATTTTTATTGTCTATTATTAAAAACCGGTCATGCGATTTATTAAATTGTTTTACTTCTATTGTATCGTATTGAGAGTTATGCTTTTCGATATCTAATTGCAATTGTTTACTTATTTTTGTGGTGTATATGATTGCTTTTACGTTCTTGTTTCGTTTTGTAAGCATTAATAATACTGTTTCATTAATATAGTTATCTATTAATATTATTTCTTTTTTTGCTGTTTTAATTAAGTCTGTAACAAAAACATAGGCATCAAATATCTGTCCTTCGTAATAAATACCTTCAGTTTGGGGTAAGTTTGTGTTAATAAGTTGCTCTAATTTATTATCGTGGTCGTTAACCTTACTTTCTAAGTTTTTAAGTTTCTCAAAAAGTAATACATTCTCAGAAGCAAACTTTCTAAAACTAACAAATATTCTAATTATTTGAATACTAACATCTATTGCCACTTTACTTTTTAAAACAGATGCTAACATAGACACACCTTGCTCTGTAAAAACATAAGGTGATTTTCTTACTCCTCCATGATTTAAACTTGAAGTCACAATTTGTGATTTCAAGTTTTTAACTTCCTCATCGGTTAATTAAAACATAAAATCATTAGGAAATCTTTCAATATTTCTTTTAACTGCCTGATTTAATACTCTTGTTTCTACTTGATAAAGTTTTGCTAAATCTCTATCAAGCATTACTTGTTTATCTCGTATAAGAAAAATTTTATCTTGTATTTCTTTTTGTTTTATCAGTTTAGACATTAATCTGTATTTAATAAATTACAAATAAACTCTACGTTTTCAATTTCTAAATCGGGATAAATCGGTAAGCAAAACAAGTCTTCCCTCTGAGAGCTTGTCCCGTGCTTGTATCGGGAATAGTGCCGTAGGCAATGGGTGAAAAACCGTCTCAGCCTCCGTAGCTGCTTTCAACTTTACAAACTTTCAACTATCAACTCCGTTATTAATTATAACTTTCCAATATCCGCCTTTATCGGGGACTATCCGTTCCAGTATCCCTTTTTCTTTTAATTTATTGATATATCTCGCTATTGTTCGCCTTGTCACATTAAATTTTCCGGCTAATTCAGTAGTACTTATGTTTTTATTATTTAATATTTCTCTGATAATATTTTTTTCTGTGACATTTTCTGTGACATTTTCTTTATTTGAATGTATTGTTACCCAAAAAGCATCGGTAAAATCAAAATTTACTATATTATCATTTGCTCTGCAAGCATCTTTAACTCTTCTTATGCCTGTACCTGCTTTCTCCATATAAATAGTACGCGATAATAAATCGGCAAGCAATCTGTTTCTTACTTCGCTTCTATTACCGAAATCTTCTTTAGGAAATAACAATTCTCCTTTGTTATTAATAATTATTTTATCAGTTAGTTTTTCTATTGCAATAGTATCGCCAAGAAAATAATCAAAATGAATTATTGCATTTACAATTGCCTCTCGATATGCTTCAATAGGATATTCAGGGAATTCCTTTCTTTTTGCATCTTTAATTTCGTAACGAACAGGAACACGTTCTTTTAAATATGCAATAGCAAATTCTATATTACCGATAATACCTCTGTCAATAATTTTTTTGTCTAAAATATCTATTCTTTCTGTATCGTTAAAATGGATACAACGTATTTTTGAAGTTATAATATATTTATACGGCTCTTTTGCAAAATATAATGCTCCGGCATTTGTAAACCCATCATTTGTTAATACTCTTAAGTTTTTTAATATATCTTCTCTTGTAAATTATTAGAGATGTTAGCCAACTTAAGATAATACTCAAATTTTTCGTTATCAAAATCTTTCCATTCAAAATTCTCGCAAATTTGCTCATCAAACCTGATTTTTCCTGTTTTTATGGCAAGCGCTAAAATCTCATCTCTTTTCATTTTTTGAAAATTAGCTCCCATTCGCATAAAAAAACCTGCCGAACACGAATATGGTTTATTTGCTCCTTCTTTTACTTCTATTTCAATAATATTATCTAATTCTTGTATAGAGATAACCAATGCGGGATCACAATTATGAGCAATATCTTGTATCTGCGATTTTAATTTATTAGTAATATTTATGCCTTTTATTTTACTATTATCAGTAATACCTATATAAATAAAGCCACCGGAAGCGTTGGCAAAAGCAACCATCTCCTTTTGTAAACTTTTATCAATGCCTTCTTTGAATTCAATATATTGACCTTCGCCTAGTTCTAATATTTTATTTATATTATTTGAAGCCACTTGTTTAAAATTCCTTAATATTAAAATATTCTAACCACAGATTTATGGAATTAAAAGAATTTAATATAATAAACCAAATAACCATAAGGGGATAATATTTATAAATCCTGTTTCAATATCATCTTTTACAACAAAAGCTTTTTCTAATTCGGCTA
>CAYRJP010000105.1:0-5603 GCA_964424425.1 uncultured Bacteroidales bacterium
TTTCTACATCATAATCGGTTTTTGTATGAAAATATTCTGCACCAAGTTTTATACTGTAATTACCACTCAATTTATAAATAATATCAGAGCCTATACTGTAACAAAACGCTACACTCTGAGGAGATGAATAACCGGCAATAGTCTCTGTTTCGTATTCAATAGCTATAGTTTGAGTAGGTGCCATAATAATACTTATGCCAAGATATGTTTTCAGATTAAACTGAATTTTTCCTGCCGGTAATGCTAAAGTAGGACCTACCATAATATTTACATAACTCCAATTTTCAATTGAAAAGTCAGGAACTCCGTTTTGTGGTGGTCTTACTCCCAAATCGTATAACTCTGCTAATAAATCATAAAGCATTGTATCGGAATTTGGATAGTTTGATGAAAATAACAATTCCCCTCCTACTCCAAAATACCATGTGGGAATATAATTTGCGTCAAACGACAAATCAAAACCCGTTTGTGCATAACCGTTTGTTTTATAATCTCCTGTTTTCGAAAAATCTCCCACCGGAAACGACGGTCCCATACTTAACCCCATATGACTACTTTGCCCGAAAACCATTACCGGCAATAAGAATGCTAAAAATATTACTGTTTTTTTCACAAGTTTTGTTTTTAAAGATTGAAAATTAAAAATACAAAAATAATTTATTGAATACCTGTTTTTATTAAATAAAACACCATAAAAATTATCTCATAATATACATTTTACCAAATCCGTTTTTAAAATATTGCCCTGTTCCGGTATCGCGTATTTTTATCTCTTCTCCGTTTATTCTTGCATTTACACGATAAAAATATACTCCGTTTGCTAACGAGTCGCCATACATATCGGTTCCGTCCCATACATATTCGGTAATATTTTTACCTATATGTAATGTCCCCAAATCTTCAAGAAAAATAACCTTTATAACCTTTCCTGTTATGGTTAAAATCTCAATCCGCATCTCATCGGGCAGCTCCGAACCTGTAAGTTCAAAAACAAAATGTGTTGACGTGCTAAACGGATTGGGATAGTTAAATACATTGGTTATGGTGCTTTCATTTATTACCTGAAACGATATTACATAATCAAGTTTTCCCGATTCATTACCTGTCTCATCCTTTGCCTGAACTCTAAGTTCATAAACACCATCTTGGTTAAAATGCGTATTATACACAATTTGAGCTTTATTTTCAGGCAATTTACCCGGAATAAAAGTTACATCAGGATTTGAACCTATCGGAATTTTTTTCTCAACTCCTGTTTTTTGTGATTTTATATAAAACGAAAATACCGAAGTATCATTCAAAGGAATGTATCTGTTTTCGTCTTTAAGCTGAATAACTATTTCGGGCGATGCCGACACCAAATCACCGTCCATAATATGAACTCCGTCAAAAGTAATATCAAGCAACGGATTCGATTTATCTCTTTTTACATAAAAAGGCTTTTGTGAGATATTGTTAAAATAGTATTGCTCTCTTATTTCGGGGCTTTTAACCTTACCCAAATCGGGATTAATCTCTACCCAAATACTCTGATTTCCTTGCTTACTCATGGTAGAAAATTCCACTGTATCAATAGTTTTTTCACCTTGTTTTAAAGGTGATATTTTATGTGTTAACACATCGGTAATCTCATTTTTACTACTTTGCAACCAATATTTAACAGTTATACTATCAACATCGTCATAACCTATATTTTCAAAAGCAATTGATAATTTGCCGTTTTCGCCTTCGTGTAAAGTATCGTTGTAAAACTCATATCCCTTTGCGGGATTTATTGCCAAATCGGTAACAGGCTTATACAACACTTGCCAACTGTCGAGATGCGACGGCGTTCTAAATTGCTCATCTTTAGTATAAAATTCAAGTTGTAAATACGAATATGTTGATACATCAATATCCGACAAATCAACAGAAACAGTTGTTATTGAATCTTTAAGCAAAATCTCTTTATCTGAATTGTTGACACCGTAAACTTTTACAAAAGCTATTTCTTCGGGGTTGTTTTCTTTTTTGTGAAAACTCCAATTTAACGTTTCCCACTCTTTTGAAGGTCCTATCCGGCTGCTTATTATTGCACCGTAAGTAAAATTTCCTTTTATCTCTTTAGTCAGTTCTATTTCACTTGTTGTTGATGCTCCAATTACTTCTTGAGCCGTTTCGGTATATCCTTTTTTTGCAAAAAATATATATGGAATATAATTGTTCAAAAACCTGATATTATCTGCTCCCCACTCCTCAAAAGTGCTGCGAATATCTTCATCGTAATTTTCATAATTTCCGTTTCTGAATGAATAAATAAGAATATAATCTCCGGCAGGGACTTTATTTTTTACAAAATCAGTCATTTTACGAATATTCTCAATATTATCCGCTTGAAATACAAAATAATTTTGCGGTTGAGTTTTATTACTGCACCAAGGGTCATTAACATGCCCTACTTCGCCCACTTCGCCATAATCCGATTGCCAAGGTAAAAGAGTTAACGAATCAATTACAGCCAAAATCATTGCATTGGCAGGTCCGCAAGACGAGCCTGCTCCTATACCGTCAATATTATATCCGATAGCTCTGAATTGTGCTTCCCATCCCGGCGAACCGATATTTTTACATATCAATGTTTTAGGTGCATCGGAAAAAACAAACTCATTATGAACATTATCAGGCTCCAAAAACATAAAATGGTTGTTTTTAAATTGTCCGTAGTTTGACTGATTCCAACCTGTTTTTGCGGTTTCCCAAATAAACGAACTTTGCGACCATTTTTTATTGTCCGAATCTTTTGCCGTTCGCCAAAAATATGTTGTGCCGCTTTGTAGCGAAACAGACGGATTCCACTCCACAATGCCTCCTTTGTGCGTAATATTTTCGGAATATAACAGCGGACTGTTAAACAGATAAGTAGTATCTATCTGAAAAACCGTTGTCTGTTCTTTTGCAAAAGCATCAGCCGACGACGCTTTTAAAATAATGTCACCCGACGGGTTGATGCTGTATTTGTAAGGAATAACAGGCACAATATCAGTTGACGAAATAAATTTATATACAGTAATTGTATTATTTGTTTCGCTAAGTTCTTTAACAACATTTGTAGGGTCAATTGTTATTGTAAATTGATTGTTTCCTATACCGTTTGCCTTATCCACAGGCATTTTTATTCTGAAAGTATCTTTATAAAACAGTCCGTTTAAATCGTAATAATCGGTTGTTTTTATCAACTGATTATCTCTTACAACCTCAACCGAGAATTGTTTTCCGGTAGTTTTGCCTTGATTTGTAGCTACAATATAAATATAAAAAGAATCAACTGCCGTTGTAATATTTGCCGGCGAGAATGATACTTCAAAATCATTTAACGTTAAATCGGGCAGTTCAAAACTGTTTAGCACAATTGCAGGGTCGCCATGCAGGGTAAATTCCTGAATTGTCATTTTATCATATCTGTTTTTGGTAGATGCATCTTGCATATCTTTTCGGGAATTGAAAATAATATTACCAAGTTTGTATCCGTAATTGTTATAAGACAAATTTTTATAAAACTGACTTGAAAATTTATTTAAATAAGCAGGCAACCCGTGTCCTACAACTGCTAAAAAGCCTATTGCTCCTTTATCTTCTATTAAAATCCACTCTTCGCTTTTGCTTTGTAAATAAGGAAGATTAATATTACCCGAAAAGCAAGAGTTTGTCAACATCAACGGATATTTACCTTTATTGTTATATACTTCGGGATTGTCAATATTTTGGTCGAACCCAAGATATACACTACCGTGCCCGAAAAACGACAACATACTTACTCCGCCCTCTATCAAATGCTTAATACTGTCGTTTTTTGAAATTTCAATAGGGTCTGATGAATGTTTTAAAAATGTAGAAACATATCCTCCAAACAGAGAATCTTTAAATATTCTTTCATAGCTGCGTAAATATCCGGCAAATTGCTCTTGCTCTTCGGCAGTATTTCCACCTCCAAAGTGAATTGCCCGCTTCATCCACTCTTGAGCATCGTTTAACTCAAATTCCATCACCTTATTCAAATACAGATAAACTTGACTGTTATTTTGTGCAGCAAGTCTTCCTGTGGGTATTGCAGGTAAAAAATCGTCGGAAACTATTTTATTGCTCAGCAAAACATCACTTCCGTAAAAACCCATAACAGGAACCAAATTTCGTTGATAATAAACAGCATTATGTCTTGTATAATGCGACTCTACAGCTTTTCCTACAATAAATAAAAACTTTGGTTTTACTGTCCAATTGTGATAAATATAATTTAAAAAATTGCGTATTGCCATTGGATGTTTTTCAATTCCGTATCCGAAATGGTTGTAAAGTTCATCAACATCAACTAAATAGGCATTGCGGTAATTTGCATAAGCAACAGCCGACTCCCACAACTTTTTATTGGAAATTATCACGTATTCCTTATTTTTATCCGAATGATTTACAATTTCACTTTTAGAAATATGCGGGACTTGTAAAAATTTGTTTTCATCAATAAGAATTAACTTGTTTTGTTCAGTTGTTGCAGGTATTAATGCTTTAAGCAAATTATTGCCGGTTGTAACCGAAATAATTTTCCCGTTTGTTAAATCGAAAAGATATGGAACACCCGTTGCCGAAAAGCCCGAAACTTCAATATATTGTTTGTTTGATGATGAAGGCATTGAAAAATTAAATTCCGAATCGCCATTTACATTAAAGTTTCGTGTATAATCAATTTTTATGTAAGAAACAGCTATTTTACTGCTTACGGCATCCATATCATCAATATTTTTAAACACAACTGACGTTTCTCCTTCCAAAGCAGCTTCAATATTACTGCTTATTTTTATCGACCTGTATCCGGTAAAAATAGTGTCAACCTCAAAAGCCGGTGCATTAACCTCTACATGATGAATATTTCCTTTGGTAGAAAACGATATAAATGCAAGTTCAATATTCGATTTTATTCCTGCATCGGTAAATCCGGGTGTAGGCAATTTTTTTGTAAGTGTTTGCCCAAGATTAATCGCATAGTTATCGAACCAGCCTTCGGCTTCTACATATTCGCAATCTTCAAGAGCAGGATAGTATGTGTTAGTGTATTCGGCAAACGATTCGGCAAAGCAATAAGTTGCGGGCGAATATCCCGTAAAGTCATTGTCGGTGACAACCTGAAACCGCTTGTTGTTAAAACTTGTATTCCAAGTGAAAAATACTGCTGCCGTGTCGGTAATCAAACTGTAATACGGATTTGTTTGATGTGAAGCATCGTCATACATATCAATATCGAACCAACCGCTGTTTTTTTCGGCATAAAAAAGAATATACTCAACAACTCCCTGATTTTCACCTTTTATATAACAAGGAATTTCTTCTCCGCTAAAAAAAAGTTGAATATTCTGCGGACTGAAATTACTCAGCGGAATACCTGCTTGCAAAAGTTGAGCATTGGTAATTTTATAAATTCCCGTTTCGGGAATTTTAAATTTATAGTAAGATTGATTGATATTTATCCACTCATTGCCGTAAGGCTGAGCAAACAAACCTATTGTGATAAAAGTTAATATAAACAGTAAAATTTTTCTCATCTGTTTAATTTTTTAAATGCCGTTTTAAACAAG
>CAYRJP010000105.1:5703-7374 GCA_964424425.1 uncultured Bacteroidales bacterium
ATAACTGTATGCCGCACCCAAAATAAACTTAGGCAGAGTAATTTCGGTTGTATTGGTCGGAATTTCGTTTCCTGTCATTTTAAATACATCGGCAAGGCTTGTCGTGTTAAAAGTCCACGAATTGAAAGTTGTGGTAACATCTCTGAACATTGCACCAAATACCCAATTGTTGTAAATATACCGTCCTGCAATATCGATACCAAAGCCCCAAGCATCGGCAAAATCGCCTGCTTTTCGTCTTACAATTTTTGCATTTGCACCTACACTTAATCCTTCGATAAGTATTTTTCGTGAATATGAAAAAGTTACGGCATTGTCGGAAACCGAAAACGGCTTTATCCGCTCAAAGCGTATATTTCCGTCATTGTCAATAAGTTCGGTAGTATTGGGGATATTGTCAACACCAAAACGAATGTATGAAACTCCCAAAGCCGATTTTTCGTCTATTTTGAATGCCACCGCACCAAAATCATATTGAGCCAGTCCGGCAAAATATTCAGAGTGCATCAGCCCAAGCGAAATATCTTTATCACTATTTGAAAGGGCGGCAGGATTCCAATAAACGGAATTTACTCCCGATACCGAAGCAACAACAGAATTTGACATTGCAAAAGCTCTTGCTCCCACACCTATTGATAAAAATTCGTTTGAATATTTTGGTGCTGCTACCTGAGCAAATAAAGTTGTTTGCAACAGCAAGAAAAATAGCATAAAAAACCACCGATACCTAAATTGATTATTTACGGTATTCAAAGATATTTTTATAATTTGGTGAATATTAAACATTTACAAAATGCATAAACGATTGTGTTTTTCTTTGTATTTTTTGTAAAAATAAAAAATGAAAATGACAAACCTGTTAATTTACATCAATAATAATACGGTTGTTATCAAAATAGCGTGATATTTACAATATTTATTTAATTTTGCCCATATAAAACTACAATTATGAGCAAAAAGAACATTTTCGGGTTTGTGCCCAACACTATTACATCGCTGAATGTTTTATCGGGAAGTTTATCTATTGTGTTTGCCTTTAATGGCAATTTACTTGCAGCAGGAGTGTTTATTCTTGCGGCAGCGGTATTCGATTTTTTCGACGGCATGAGTGCCCGCTTGCTTGGTGCTTATTCCGATATGGGCAAAGAGCTTGACTCGCTTGCCGATATGATAAGTTTCGGATTGGCACCGGCTGTTATTGCTCATTTGTTAGTTCGCCGACAATTCCCCTCCCTTGAACTCGGTAGTGCCTCATTTTTGCAGTTAGTGATAATTCTTTCGCCGTTTGTAATTACAATATTTTCAGCTCTCAGGCTGGCAAAATTTAATATTGACACTCGCCAAACGGAATCGTTTATAGGCTTGGCAACGCCTGCTAATGCTATGGTTTGGGCTACACTACCGTTTGTTTTGCATTTTTACGGCGACTCGTTTTTCAGCAGTTTAATAAACAATTATTGGTTTATTATTGCACTTGCCGTAATTATGAGTTTGTTGTTGGTATCGGAATTACCGATGTTTTCGTTAAAATTCAAAAGTTTAAAAATAAAAGATAATAAAACACGATTTATTTTCCTTACGGGATGCTTGATTTTACTGATTATTTTTAAAATATCAGGGATTCCGTTGATAATATTTTGGTATATAGTTTTATCGGTAGTTGAGTTTTTT
>CAYRJP010000106.1:0-7365 GCA_964424425.1 uncultured Bacteroidales bacterium
GTATAAATGAGTCGTAAATATAAATTTCCGTTACCGCACGAATTTTTCGTGCGGTTTAACTTAGTTAATCCTTATATTTACTGTTAGCCACCTTATATCCGATAATTCTATCGTAATTCATCGAAAAATCGTGATAATATACATATATAATATAGTCGTTTTCCGTTTCGTAGTGCGAACCTTCTAAAAATGCCTCATCAAGTTCTTTGGTGTATTTATTGTAAAACATATACTCATAATCGTAATATCCTTGTTTCATAAGAATAACAGCCTCATACATTTTTGTGTCATAATTATAATACATCATGTTTGTTGAGTCTGTTTTCCAATTATTAAAGTTACCGTAAACATACACATCACCTTCAAGAAAAGGCTCGTCGGCGGCAAGCGAAAAATAAATATAAGCATAATCGGCTGAGCGATAGGCATCGTCGGTATTATCAAGGTAAATGATATTTTTCCCGTTCATATCTTCTTGCCAAAAATACCTTTTGGCACTACGACGTTCATCAAGTCGCAACTGCACGTGATAAATGGTATCTACAAATTTTATGTCGTTTACGCCTATTCCGTATTTATGAATATTGGTAAAAGCAAAAGTGCGAAACTCATTACCCCCGTGCATCACATTTTCGCCCGAATAACCGTATGTCAGTTCGTTGTTACGAACAAAAACCGGCTTAATATCTTTAATTACCCTGTCGGGACGATTGTTTTGGCAAATAACAACCTTAACTTCATTAAAAGGGTCGTTTATTGAAAACTCTTCGTTATTAACGCTCAATTTTATCTCTTGTCCGTAATTCTGAACACCCGCACCCAAAGGTCGCGATATTTCAGCGTCAATCCTTACTTTTGTTTCGTAAATAATAAAACGAGCCGTTAAAACGGGATTATCAGTATCACCGTCTTCAATTACTTTAAAAATATAATTTCCCGATACCAAAAAGCTGATATCATCGTTGGGCAGAGCCACCCAATAATTTATATATCCGGTTTTAGTGTTTGTTGAATATTCAAAATTGTTAATACTGTTTTCCGAAAAACCGCTCATATAATCTTCCAATTGCAAGTCCGACTGAGTCCAATCTGCATTACAATGAATAATTTGATATGAATAGTTGGCAGAAGATTCCGAAAAATCATCAAACTGAATTAATATTTGCAAGTCATCGTTTAGCTCAATGGCAGGATACGACTGTTCGTTGCCATCAACATTTGCTTTTAGCGTTTTTATTGTATTTTTATAAATGCGAGTATCAAATTTTACCTGAGAAAATCCGCTAAAACAAACAGCAAACAGCAATAGAAATAAAAAATAAAACTTCATATATAATCAATTCTTAATTATAAATTCTCAATTATTTTGCCAAAGTTAATATAATTTATTTGAGTGAGCATTAACTATTTATGATTTGAGAAAAACAATAAAAATCTAAATTTAAAATTATTGTTAAATAATAATGTTATCAATACTTGATGCAGACTATTATGAACTTTTGTTCTATATATATGCTTTTGTTGATGTAAATCAATTTTTTTAGCTTTTAAAGATTGCAAAAATATTTATCTTTGTTCATATTTTGTAAATATATATTCACACGTATGCCACATAAAATAAAAATCAGAAAAGGATTAAATATTCCTTTAAAGGGTAAAGCGGAAAAAATTTTGGATCAAAGCCAAAAACAAAGCAGTTTATTCGCTCTTAAACCGACAGATTTCCCTTCTGTTACTCCCAAAATTGTAAAAAAAGAGGGTGAGGCAGTAAAAGCCGGTGATATTATTTTTTATGATAAATATCGTCCCGAAATTAAATTTACTGCTCCCGTAAGCGGCACATTAAAAAGTATTGTTAGAGGAGAACGCAGAAAAATCTTGGAGTTTATTATTCAGCCTGACGACAATCAGGAATACGTTAAATTTGATGTAGAAAATTTTGATACTTTATCAAAAGAAAAAGTTACCGAAATATTGCTTACGTCGGGAACTTGGACTCTTATCCGACAGCGTCCGTATGATATTATTGCAAATCCGGCGGATAATCCCAAAGCAATATTTATTTCGGGATTTGACAGTTCGCCGTTGGCTCCCGACTACGATTTTATATTAAACGGACAGGAAGCCGATTTACAAAAAGGTATCGATGTATTAAAAAAACTTACTGACGGAAATATTCACCTTACGGTAAACGGAGCTTTTCCTGTAAATAAAGTTTTTGCATCGCTCAAAGGTATTGAGTTGAATACAATTAAAGGACCTCATCCTGCCGGAAATGTCGGAATACAGATGCATCATATTTCACCCGTAAACAAAGGTGAAGTAGCTTGGCATATTAATCCGCAAGATGTAGTAATAATAGGGCGATTGTTTAATAAAGGAATTTTTGATGCCAACAAAATAATAGCATTAACAGGTTCCGAAGTTTTAAAACCCAGATATTTTAAAACAAAAATCGGTTCCGATATTAAATATATGGTTGAAAACAATGTTACTACCGATACACATTTACGTTACATAAGCGGCAATGTGCTTACCGGAACAAAAATTTCGCCCGACGGATTTTTAAGTTTTTATCATAATCAAATAACAGTAATTCCCGAAGGTGACGAATACGAACTGTTTGGTTGGATGCTTCCCGGATTTGATAAGTTCAGTGTTTCGCGTTCATTCTTTTCGTGGCTTATGCCCGGTAAGGAATACCGTATGAATGCCAATCTTCACGGAGGCGAAAGACCTTTTGTTTTTTCCGAAGAATACGAAAAAGTTTTACCAATGGATATTTATCCCGTTCATCTGTTAAAGTCAATAATTATTGAAGATATTGACCAAATGGAAGCACTGGGAATATACGAAGTAGGTGAGGAGGATTTTGCATTGTGCGAATTTGTATGCACATCTAAAATTCCTGTTCAAAGTATCCTGAGAAAAGGTTTTGACCTGATGATTCGTGAAACAAGCTGATTATTTAGAAAAAAATAAATATCATTTATAATGAATTTTTTAAGAAAACAATTAGATAAAATAAAACCGACATTTGAAGAAGGCGGAAAACTTTCGGCTTTCGGCTCACTGTTCGAAGCAATGGAAACATTCTTTTTTGTTTCAAACAAAACATCAAAAAAAGGTGTTCACATTCACGACAATAAAGATTCAAAGCGATTGATGATAATTGTTGTGGTGGCAATGATTCCCGCCTTGCTTTTCGGAATGTGGAATGTAGGGCATCAACATTACCTGTCGGTAAATGAAACAGTTGACTTTTGGACAACGTTTTGGTATGGATTTTTAAAGGTATTGCCTATAATTATAGTTTCGTATGTTACGGGGCTTGGTATTGAAGTTGCGTTTGCACAAATACGCAAGCACGAAGTAAGAGAAGGATTTTTTGTAAGCGGAATGCTTATTCCGTTGATAGTTCCGGTAAATATACCGTTGTGGATGGTAGTAGTAGCCACTGCTTTTGCGGTAATAATTGGTGTAGAAGCATTTGGAGGAACAGGAATGAATGTCTTGAATCCCGCACTTACAGCAAGGGCATTCTTGTTTTTTGCTTATCCTTCGCATATGAGTGGCGATGCCGTTTGGATTGCCGAAAAAGCCGACGGATTTTCGGGAGCAACACCATTGGCTCATGCAGCAGCAGGGCATATAAATAGTCTGCCCAGTGTTCAGGATATGTTTTACGGATTTATTCCCGGCTCAATAGGCGAAACATCAACACTTGCAATACTCATTGGTGCTGCAATATTGCTTTATACAGGTGTTGCAAGTTGGAAAATTCTTGTTTCCGTTTTTGCGGGCGGATTGGCTATGGGGCTTATTTTTAATGCTTTTGCCGTAAATCCATACATGGAAATGCCGCCTTATTATCACTTAATAATGGGAGGTTTTGCATTTGGAGCGGTATTTATGGCTACCGACCCCGTTACCGCAGCTCAAACAAGCAAAGGAAAATATATTTACGGATTCTTAATCGGACTTATGGCTGTGTTAATACGTGTTGTTAACCCTGCCTATCCCGAAGGAATGATGCTTGCCATTCTGTTGATGAATGTATTTGCACCGCTGATTGACCACTATGTTATTCAGGCAAATATTAAGCGAAGACTTAAAAGAGCATCGGTAAAGTCTTAATAAATTAGATTGATAAAAAAATTAAGATATGAATACACAAGGAAATACTTATACATTCATTTACGCCGCAGTAATGGTAATTATAGCCGCAGCCATATTGTCGAGTGCGGCAATAGTTCTGAAACCGAGGCAGCAAAAGAATATCGAAATAGAAAAAAAATCGAATATTCTTACTTCGGTAAACAAAGGGCTTGATGCCGGTAAAGCAGCTGACAAAACAGCTTATATCGAGCAACAATACGATAAATATATAACCAACAGTTATGTTGTAAACATAAAAGGCGAAAAGGTTGATGGCGATGCTTTTACCGTTGATTTGCATAAAGAGATGGCTAAGCCTGACGACCAAAAGTTGTTGCCTGTGTTTGAATGTAAAGATGACGACGGAAGCATTAAATACGTATTACCCATACGAGGTAAAGGACTTTGGGGACCTATTTGGGGATATGTTGCTCTTGAAGATGATATGAACACAATTTACGGAGCAATATTCGATCATAAAGGAGAAACACCCGGACTTGGAGCTGAAATTTCTCAGCGTTGGTTTCAAACGCCCTTTACAGGGAAAAAGATTTTTGACGACAACGGGAATTTTGTTTCGATACAAGTTGTAAAAGGCGGTGCATCGCCCGATGATATTCACGGAGTAGATGCAATTTCGGGAGGAACAATTACCAGTAAAGGTCTTGAAGCTATGCTTAAAGACAACTTGGGATTGTATGTAAATTTTTTAAAAAAACATCAAAATAAATAGTTATGAGTGAAAAAGAGCCATTATTTTCACCAAAAAACCGCAAACTGATTTTTAATCCTTTGAGTAAGGAAAACCCTATAACCGTTCAGGTTTTGGGAATATGTTCGGCTTTGGCGGTTACGGTAAAAATGAAACCCGCTTTTGTAATGGCGGTTTCGGTTACAGTAGTATTAGCACTTGCAAATGTTATTATATCGTTACTCAGAAATACAATACCCAATCGTATCAGAATAATTGTTCAGTTGGTAGTTATAGCCCTGTTGGTAATACTTGTTGACCAGATACTTAAAGCGTATGTTTACGATGTAAGCAAGCAGCTTTCGGTGTTTGTGGGATTAATTATTACCAACTGTATTATTATGGGACGACTTGAAGCATTTGCTTTGGGAAACAAACCTTGGGCATCGTTTCTCGATGGATTGGGCAACGGAGCCGGATACGGAATTATTTTGATGATAATAGCATTTTTCCGTGAACTTTTCGGTTCGGGTTCTATCTTCGGATTTAAAGTAATTCCCGATGCATGGTATATCTCAAACGGAGGATTTTACGAAAACAACGGGCTTATGGTGTTATCGCCTATGGCTTTGATAGTTGTGGGAGTAATAGTTTGGATACATCGCTATAAAAACAGAGATTTAATTGAACAAAAATAGAACGGCATTATGGAACATTTAGTAAATATATTTGTCAAGTCAATATTTATAGACAATATGGTATTTGCCTATTTCTTAGGCATGTGCTCATATCTTGCTGTGTCAAAAACAGTAAAAACATCGGTAGGCTTGGGACTTGCCGTAATATTTGTGTTGGGAATAACAGTGCCTGTTAACTATCTTCTTGAAAATTATGTTTTAAAAGAAGGAGCTTTGGCATGGTTAAGTCCGAGTTTTGAATCGGTTGACCTTAGTTTTTTAAGTTTTATAATGTTTATAGCGGTAATTGCATCAATGGTGCAACTTGTAGAGATGATAGTTGAAAAATTTACTCCCGCACTTTACGCTTCGTTGGGTATATTTTTACCACTTATAGCTGTAAACTGTGCCATATTGGGAGGTTCGTTGTTTATGCAAGAGCGTTCTTACAATACAATAGCCGAAGCAACATCTTTCGGACTCGGTTCGGGAGTAGGTTGGTTTTTGGCAATTGTAGGTATTGCCGCTATTCGCGAAAAAATACGTTATTCCGATATTCCCGCACCACTTCGCGGCTTGGGTATCACATTTATAATAACCGGACTTATGGGGCTTGCATTTATGAGTTTCATGGGAATAAAACTATAACAATAACACTGAAAAACAGAATATTATGATAATATTAGCAGCCAGCGGATTAATTATTGGAACAAGTATTGCTATTTTCCTTATTGTATTATTGCTTTTGGTTTCTGTTTTGCTGTATGCCAAAAAGAAACTTACCCCTTCCGGCGAAGTAAAAATAGATATTAACGACGGGAAAAAAGAATTGGTTGTTGAACCCGGTAATACTCTTTTAACAACACTTGGCGAGAATAAAATATTTTTACCTTCGGCTTGCGGTGGAGGCGGAACTTGCGGTATGTGTAAATGCCAAGTTTTTGAAGGAGCAGGAAGTATCTTACCTACCGAAACAGGTTTCTTTTCGCGTAAGCAACAACAAGAAAACTGGCGTTTGGGATGTCAGGTAAAAGTAAAAGCCGACATGAAAATGCACATTCCCGAAGAGATTCTCGGTGTTAAAAAACTTGAATGCGAAGTTATTTCAAATAAAAACGTTGCAACATTTATTAAGGAATTTGTTATTAAACTGCCCGAAGGTGAAACTCTTAATTTCAGGTCGGGTGGTTATATCCAGATTGATGTTCCTAAAATCAATGTTGATTTTAAAGATATGATTATCGAAGACGAGTATCGCGAAGATTGGGAAAAAATGGGACTGTTCGATTTACAAATGAAGAACCCCGAAGCAACATTCAGAGCATACTCTATGGCAAACTATCCCGCCGAAGGAAATATTGTAATGCTGAATATTCGTATTGCAACACCACCTTGGGACCGACAGAAAAATAAGTTTATGAAAGTGAATCCGGGAGTTTGTTCTTCGTTTATTTTCTCACGAAAACCGGGCGATAAGGTTACAATTTCAGGACCTTACGGAGAATTCTTTATTAAAGATACCGACCGCGAAATGATGTTTATCGGTGGTGGTGCGGGAATGGCACCTATGCGTTCGCATATTTTCCACATGTTTAAAACTGTTAAAACAGGTCGCAAAACTACTTTCTGGTATGGAGCACGCTCAATGAAAGAGGTATTCTACAAAGAGGAGTTTGATAAGATAGCCGAAGAGTTTCCGAATTTTGAATGGCATTTGGCATTATCCGAGCCGTTACCCGAAGACAATTGGGAAGGACCTACCGGATTTATTCATCAGGTAATTCTTGATAACTATTTGAGCAAGCACGAAGAACCCGAAGAAATTGAATATTATCTTTG